>CANKIV010000056.1 GCA_947482125.1 Alphaproteobacteria bacterium | reverse complement strand
TGCCGCCGGCGTTGCGCGGCAGGGCCTGGTCCGAGAACGCCACCCGCACCGGCACCTTGAAGGCGGCCAGCCGGGCGCGGACGAAATCCTGCAGCATGGCGGCGTCGATCTGAGCACCGGGTCGCACCTGCACCAGCGCGGCGGGCACTTCGCCCAGCAGCGGATGGGGCAGGCCCACCAGCGCCACATCGGCCACCGCGGGATGTTCGGACAGGATGTTTTCCACTTCGATGCAATAGATGTTCTCGCCGCCGCGGATCACCATGTCGTGGCGGCGGTCCAGGATGGTGCAGAAGCCTTCCGCGTCCAGACTGGCGAGATCGCCGGTCTTCAGCCAGCCCTTCTCGAAATTTTCCGCCGTCGCCTCGGGCCGGTTCCAGTATCCCTTCACGATATTGGGACCGAAGGCCCATAATTCGCCCACCATGCCGGGCGGCGCTTCCACGCCACCCTGCATCACTTTCAGGCGGCCCACCGGCAATACCGGACCGCAACTGGCGGGACGGTGAAGGAAATCTAAGCCCGAATGGCTGGTGCAGGTGGCCGAGGTTTCCGTCATGCCCCAGCCCTGCCCCGGCATGGCGCCCAAATGCCGGCGAATGCGGCCCGCCAGCGAGGCGGGCGACGGCGCACCGCCATAGGTGACCAGTTGCAGCGATGAGAGATCGTTCGAACCGGCCTGCTCCAGCAGCGACAGCGCAATCGCCGGCACGCCACCGGTCACCGTGACTCGCTCGCGCGCGATCAAGGCCAGGGCGGCCTGCGGATCGAACTTGCGCATCAGCACCAGCGTGCCGCCCGCCGCCATGTTGGGCAGCAGGATGGAGAGACTGCCGATGACGTGGAAAAACGGCACCGCAATCAGGGTGATGCGTCGCGCATCGCTGGGTTCGGGATCGCCCCGGCGCAGGGCGTTGCGGGCGCTGGAAAAGGGCAGCGCGAAAATATTGGTGGTCAGCGAACGATGGGTGCCCAGCGCCCCCTTGGGCGCCCCGGTGGTGCCGGAGGTATAGAAGATGGTGGCATCGTCTTCCGGCGACAGTGGCACGTCAGGCAGTGCGGTATCCGGCAAGCCGGACCAGTTGGCCGGTGTTCCGATGACCTCTTCCAGCGCCATGGCGCCTTCGCCGCGCGTGACGAAAATCTTCTCGACCGACGGCGGCAGGTCCTTCAGCCGCGCCAGCCGCTCGCCATCGGCAAAGACGAAGCGCGCGCCGGAATCCAGGATGCCGTATCCCAGCTCGGTCCCGCTCCACCAGGCATTGAGCGGCACCACGATGGCGCCCGCCAGCAAGGCGGCCATGAACACCACCGGCCATTCCGGCAGGTTGCGCATCACCAGCGCCACCCGGTCGCCTTTGCGCAGGCCCTGTGCGCGCAAATGGGCCGCCAGCCGCGCTGTCGCCCGGGCGAATCCGTCATAGGTAATGCGTTCGTCTTCATAGACCAGAAATTCGCGCGCGCCCCGGGGGGCTTGCGTGAACGCTTCCAGGGCCGTGGCCGGGACGTGCTTCCACACTTTCATGGTCACGCCGCGGATCACGGCATCCACGGTTTCAAAGCGCGCGCCCGGCGCGGTGAGGCGCGCATGCGCTTCGTCCAGCGGCAAAACAGGCCAGTTCTGGGGCCAGTCTTTTTTGGCAATGTCATTCATGGCGGAGACAAGTATAACCCAAGCCATGAGCGAACCAGCGGGATTTTCAGCGGAAAAACTGGCGCGCATTCCGCGCTTCCTGGAACAGCAGGTGGCGGACGGCGCCCTGCCCGGCGCGATGACCTTGATCTGGCGGCGCGGCGAGATCGCCCATCACAGCCTGGTCGGCATGACCGACATCGCACGGGCCACGGCGATGCGCGCCGATGCCATCTTCCGCATCTATTCCATGACCAAGCCCATCACCCTGGTGGCGCTGCTGATGCTGCTGGAGCAGGGACGCATCGCGCTGGACGATGACGTGACCAAATTCATTCCTGGCTTTGCCAACCTGCGCCTAGCCGACGGCAGCGCCCCCAGGCGCGCGATGACGGTGCTGGACCTGGCGCGGCACACCGCCGGTTTCACCTATGGCTTTCACAACCGCACGCCGGTGGATGCGCTCTACCGCCAGCAGAGGATCGGCGAATTCGACACCGAAGGCGGCATAACCGCCTTCATCGCGAGCCTCGAAAAGCTGCCGCTGGAATATTCGCCCGGCGATGCCTGGATCTATTCGGTGGCGACCGATGTGCTGGGCTATCTGGTGCAGGTCGTTTCGGGGCAGAGCTATGCCGATTTTGCCCGCGAACATATTCTCGTGCCGCTGAAAATGTCGGATACCGATTTCCTGGTGCCCGAGAACAAGCGTGATCGCTTCACCGCCTGTTACGCGCTGAAGGACGGCAAGCTGGACCTGTTCGATGATGCGCAGGCTTCGCCGTGGTTTTCGCGCCCCAAGCTGGAATCGGGCGGCGGCGGACTGGTGGGCACGGCGGCGGACTACCTGCGCTTTGCCCGCATGCTGCTGAACAAGGGCGAGCTGGACGGGGTGCGGCTGCTCAAACCCGAAACCGTCGCCCTGATGACCCGCAACCATCTGCCTGGGGGCAAGGAAATCGCCGACCTTTCGCCCTCCGCCGACGCCTTCAATGAAAGCGGCTATCGCGGCATCGGCTTCGGGCTGGGCGTGGCGGTGACGCTGGACCCGGCGCGGGTGGGCATTCCGGGCACGGCGGGGGAGTTCGCCTGGGGCGGCATGGCGTCCACCGCCTTTTTTGTCGATCCCAAAGAGGACATGGCGGTGGTATTCATGACCCAGGTCATCACGGACACGGCGCGGCGGGTCAAGCTGCGGCGCGACCTCAGGACCCTGATCTATGACGCCATGACGGAGCGCACCGCGTGATCGAAGAACTGCCGATTGCCGACTGGCGCGGGCCCTATGACACAGGCCTGAAAGCGCGCGCGCTGGCGGCGCTGGAAGCCGGCAGCGTGCTGTATTTTCCGAAACTGCCCTTCCGCCTGCTGGAGGCGGAAGGTGAATTCCTGGATGCCAGGGTGGCCGACGGCAAGGCCAAGAATATCAGCCTGGATCATACCAGCGGGAAGATGCAGGCCTCGTCGCTGACCGGCGAGCGCGCGGCGCGCCTGGCGGCGATGATCGAACGCTTCGGCGCCAGCGCCGCCGCGCTGGTGCATGACCTGCTGCCGTACCGCGATGTCGAGCGCGCCCGCACCAGCTTCCGCCCGGTGCAGGTGAAAGGGCGCAGCTATTCCAGGATCAGCGACGACCGCTTGCTGCACATCGACGCCTTTCCCTCGCGTCCGATGCATGGCCGTCGCATCCTGCGCTTTTTCGCCAATGTCGCACCGAACTCGCCGCGCCACTGGCACGTCGGCCAGCCCTTCGAGGAATTCGCGAAAGCCTTCCTGCCGCGGGTGGGACCGCACCTGCCGGGAAAATCCTGGCTGTATGACAAGCTGGGCGTCACGCGCGGCAAGCGCAGCCTGTATGACGAGCTGATGCTGTCGCTGCATGACGCGGGCAAGCTGGATTCCGATTTCCAGTCGGGCAGCCCGCACCAGGATGTGCGCTTCGCTCCCGGCACCTGCTGGCTGGTCTTTACCGACCAGGTGCTGCATGCGGCGCTGGGCGGCGAGTTCGCGCTGGAGCAGACCTTCCATCTGGATATCGACCAGATGGCCGCGCCCGAACGCGCACCCTTAAGGGTGCTGGAACGGCTGAGCGGCAAAACGCTCGCCTGATCGCCTTAGATAGTGACGCCGATTTCGGCGAGCTTGGCGCGAACGATGCTGCCATCGAACGGCTTCATCACATATTCGTTGGCGCCCGCCGCCATGGCGTGGGCGACTTCGGTGGCGTCATTCTCGGTGGTGCAGAACAGGATCACGGGATGGCCGCCATCCTGCTGGCCACGCACGCTCCTGACGAACTCCACGCCCTTCATGGTGGGCAGGTTCCAGTCCAGGAAGATCAGGTCCGGCATCTTGTCGCGCACGGCGCGCAGCGCCGCCATGCCGTCCTCGACTTCTTCGACGGTGTATTTCAGGTCTTCCATGATGCGGCGGGCGACCGTGCGGATCACGCGGCTGTCGTCCACGACCAGACAATGTTTCATCGGCTGAATATTTCCGGGCGAGCCCCAAAAGCGGCGGCTTCGCGCGGGGAATCTACGCCCGGCAGGGTAAACACCGCCTTACCAGCGTACCCTAGGGCACGCTTATCCGGCCGCGAGTTCGACGGCACCATCCAGCGCCGTGATGGTCATTGCGGCGTTGACGGTGCGTGACAGCTTGTGGGTCAGGAAGGGCTGGACGTGACGGGCGTCCACATTCAGCGACTCGCCCCGGAAGGCATGGTCCACTTCCTCGGTGACGCGGGCGTTCAGGCCCTGGGCGCGAATCCGGAACGATGGCGCGCTCGCATCGGGCCCGGCCTCCACCGTCACCACGCCGCCGCGCGGCAGGCAGTCGGCCGCCAGCAGGGTGGCGTTCATCACGAGCTTGGCCCAGTCCTTGGGCCAGTAAAGCCGGGGCACATTCCAGACCAGCTGGACCTTGCCGCCTTCCAGGAGGCCCGTAATCAGCCGCCCGATTTCGCCCAGATCCAGCTCGGCGCCCGCGGAACCGGCGGCGCCGAAGGCGATGCGCATGAACTGGATGCGGGCCAGCGCCTGGTCGGCGCTCATGGTCACCAGCTTGATGGCGTCGGCGCGCATGGCGGGGTCGCGCTCGTCTTCCAGCACTTCCATGCCGTTGACCACGGCGCCCAAAGGCCCGACAAGGTCGTGGCAGACGCGGCTGACCATAAGTGCGGCGAATTCGATCTCTGTCATGGCAGACTCAATGAAGTCCCAATGGTTAGCAATTGGTTAATTTGCCCCGGCGTCTTAAGGAATTCTTAATATGGGCGCAACGCTCTCCCCTCGTCTCCAAGCGCTAGTCCGCATCGCCCAGGCGGCAGGGGTGGTGGTAATGCGCCATTACGAGGCCGGGGCCGAGGCGCGGGTAAAAGCCGACCGCTCACCGGTGACCGATGCCGATGAGGAGGCGGAAAAACTGATCCTGGCCGAACTGGCGGCGGCCTTTCCGGGCGTGCCGGTGGTGGCCGAAGAGGAAGCGGCGGCAGGACGCATCGCCGCCGTGGACGCGCGGTTTTTCCTGGTGGATCCGGTGGACGGCACAAAGGAATTCGTCAAGCGCGGCGGCGAGTTCACCGTCAATATCGGCGAAGTGGTGGACGGCGCGCCGGTGGCCGGTGTGGTCTATGCCCCCGCCATCGGCCGCCTGTTCGTCGGCGCCGTCGGCGAAGGCGCCTTTGAACTGTCCGGCGGAGACTGGCGCGCGATTTCAGCGCGCAAACCGGGCGATGACGGGCTGGTGGCGGTCAGCAGCAAATCCCATCCCGACGCCCAGACTGACGCGCTGCTGGGGAGCCTGAATATCAAGGACCGGATCAACGCCGGCTCGTCGCTGAAATTCTGCCTGGTGGCGGCGGGCGAGGCCGATATCTATCCGCGGGCAGGACGCACGATGGAATGGGACACGGCGGCGGGCGACGCGGTGCTGCGCGCGGCCGGCGGCGATGTCAGCAACTGGGATTACACGCCCTTCACCTACGGCAAGCCCGGCTTTGAAAACGGGCCCTTCATCGCGCGCGGGCGCTAGCGGTCCATGTCGTGGCGCGCGGAATAGAAGACCAGCGCCATGAGTCCCGCGCCCAGGCCAATCGTGACCACCACGCCCAGCACCAGAAACGTCCAGCCGAAGCCGCTCATCTGAACGCCGGACATGGCGGTCCAGACCTTGATCGCATACCAGAGCGAGACGCCAAGGAAGGCGAACAGGATCGCCAGGGTCAGCCATCCGGCGGGTGAAAGCTTGTTGCGCGGCGTGTTTTCGCTCATCGGACCGTGATCCTAGACCCTATTGTCGCCGCGTCCATCGCCACCGGGGCTGTAAAAAAGCCCCAATCTGGGCAAAGGTTGCGCGGGCAAGTGATTCGGCGCGCACAATTTCGGTGCCGCAAGGAGCGAACATGAACCGCAAGAAATTCATCACCGGATTGATGGCCGTCGGTGCGACGCCCGCGGCCGTGGGCAGCCTGCTCAGCATCGGAGCGGCGCGCGCCGCAGACCAGACGGCGCCAGCGCCCGAGGCCAAGGAACGGGCTTCCACCCTCACCTACACCGCCGACGAGATCACCGAGGCGGGGGCCGACTTCTTCGGCATCACCTCCGAGGCGATGGCCAAGGGCGTGCAGCATATCTTCGGCGATCTGGGCCAGCCCGATGCCTATATCAAGGGCGACGAAGGCGGCGGCGCGGTGGTGGTGGGTTTCCGCTACGGCTCCGGCTGGCTGATCCGCAAGGCGCGCGAGCCCAGGCAGGTTTACTGGCGCGGCCCCTCGGTCGGTTTCGACCTGGGCGCCAATCTCTCCAAATGCTTCACCCTGATCTACAATCTCAAGGAAGACCGCCGGCTGTTCCAGCGCTTCCCGTCCGTGGAAGGCAGCATCTATGTGGTGGCGGGATTGGGCATCAATTACCAGCGCAGCGGCGGCGTGACCCTGGCGCCGATGCGCACCGGCGTCGGCCTGCGCGCCGGCGTCAATGCGCAGTATCAGGTCTATACCGACCGCCGCGACTGGTTCCCGCTTTAAGAATGGCGAAACGGCCTGCCGCATCCTTGGGGGCGCTGGCGGTTGGCACCTTCGCATTGGGCAGTCTTGCCCTGGGCGCAATGGCCATCGGCGCGGTGGCGGTCGGCGCGATGGCCATCGGCGCCGTCGCCATCAAGCGGCTGACGGTCAAGCGCGTCCGGATCAAAAGGCTTGAGATCGACGAGCTGGTGGTGCGCCGGATCACGCGCCCACCCGAAGCGTAAGAACCACTGCCTAAGCGGTGGCTTCTTCGGTCTTGCTGGTATCCGTCTTTCCGCCCACTTCCGGCATGTAGAGCAGCAGCATCGAGGCGACATAGGTCGAGGAGAAGGTGCCGACCACGATGCCGAACAGGATGGCGATGCTGAAATTCTGCAGCACATGGCCGCCGAACAGCAGCGGGATCACCGACATGGCGGTGGCGACCGACACCAGGGTGGTGCGGGTGGCGATCTGGTTGGTGGAAAGGTTGATCATGTCCACCAGCGGCATGCGCTTGTACTTGCGCCGGTTCTCGCGGATGCGGTCGAACACCACCACCGTATCGTTGATCGAATAGCCCGCCAGCAGCAGCAGCGCAGCCACGGTGTTGATGTTGAAATCCAGTCCCATCACCGAATAAAAGCCGGCGGTAACGAAGACGTCATGGCCGGTGGCGATCAGCGCGCCGACGCCATACTGCCATTCAAAGCGCACGGCGACATAGATCGAGATCATCGCCACCGCCAGGATGGTGGCGATGATGCCGTCATTCAGCAGCTCGCCCGAGACCTTCGGCCCCACCACTTCGGTGCGGCGATATTCATAGTTGGACCCCAGCTTGGCCTTCACGGCCTGCACCACCGCCTGGTCCGCCTGGTTCTGGTCGCCGCCCGCCGTCGCTTCCTTGGGCTGGACGCGGATCATCACGCAGCTGTTCACGGGGCGGTCGCATTCCCCGCCGCCGCCGAAATACTGGAGCTGGCTTTCGGGAAAGCCCAGACTGTCCACGTCGGCGCGCATCTTGCCGATATCGATGGTCTGCTTGGCCTTCACTTCCATCAGCACGCCGCCGGTGAAGTCGATGCCCAGATTGAAGCCGTACCAGAGGATCGAGATCACGGCGACCACCATCAGCAACCCGTCGATCGCAAAGGCCGCGTAGCGGTACTTGACGAAATTGACGTTGGTCGTTTCAGGGATAAACCGCAGCAACGGCATGGGCTTGCTCGAAATCTAGGGATGCGGGCGGAACCTACAGGGGGCGGCCCCCCCAAACAAGCCGGGGCGGAACGGGCGGGTTGGGGGCCTTGCGGGGCCGCATTTTTGCGGGGAACCTGAACCCAGCACCATAAAAACACAGGAGACACCCATGCTGCGCAAACTGCTTCTGGTTCCGGCCTTTCTGGCTTCTATTTTGACGGGCGCCGCGCCCGCCTTCGCCCAGGCCACCATCGATCCCACCCGCGCCATCGGCCTGACGCCCGACCAGATCGTGTGGAAAAAGGGCGTCAACAACGACACCGCCTGGCCGATCGGCGACCCCAAGACGCCGGGCGCCTGCCTGGAGCTGATCCGCTGGCATCCCACCTATTTCAGCCGCCCGCACTATCATCCGCAGGCGCGCTACGCCGTGGTGCTGTCGGGCACATGGTGGGTTTCGACCAGCAACGTCTATGACCCCGACAACAACACCGTGCCTTTTCCGGCCGGATCGGTGATCACCGACCTGGTGGGCGGCGTGCATTATGACGGCGCCAAGCCCGCCACCGGCGACGCCACCATCGCCATCTTCATGGAATGCCCGCTATCGGCGGTGCCGGCCGAGAAGAAATAGGTCAGCGCTTCGCGGCGGTCTTGTCCGGCATGAAGAACATGATGATGGCGGATGCGACCAGCGCCGCCGCCATCATCAGATACGACATCCCCGGATTGCCGGTGGCCCCATTCAGCAGGCCCACGCCATAGGCGCCCACGAACGAGCCCAGCGCCCCGAAGCTGTTGATCAGGGCGATGGCGCCGCCCGAGACGTTCGACGGCAGGATGTCGGGGATATAGGCGAAGAAGGGGCCATAGGGCGCGTACATGGCGGCGCCCGCGATCACCAGCAGCGCGAAGCTCATCCAGAAATGATCGGCGCCCAGGAGATACGAGCCATAGAAGGCCGCCGCCGCGATCAGGAAACAGGGCCAGGTCACCGCCGTGCGCTTGCCGGTCTTGTCCGACCAGGTGGAAGCGGCGATTTCGGCTGCGATGGCGGCGAGATACGGGACCGCCGACAGCCAGCCCACTTCGATCATGCTGATCTTGCCGGCCTTCAGGATCGACGGCAGCCAGATCACGAAACCGTACACGCCCACGCTCCAGAGGAAATAGACCGCGGTCAGCACCCACACGCGCGGGCTCCTGAAGGCGGCGGCGTAATTCTTGACCGGCGGGATATCGCGCTGTTCTTCGGCCAGCGTCGCTTCCAGGGCCTGGCGGTCGGCGGCCGGCATCCAGGCGGCGTCACGCGGACGATCGGCGACCACTTTCCACCAGACAATGCCCCACAGCACCGCCGGGATGCCTTCGATGATGAACATCTCGCGCCAGCCCAGGCTCTGGATCAGATAGCCCGACAGCACCGCCATCCACAGCATGGTGACGGGATTGCCCAGCACCAGGAAGGCATTGGCGCGGGCGCGTTCGCGGCGCGTGTACCAGCGCGACTGCAGGATCAGCATCGCCGGCAGAACCGCGCTTTCGACAATGCCCAGCGCGAAGCGCACGCCGTAAAGCGCATTGATGTTGTGGAGCAGGCCGGTAGCGGTGGCCAGAAGGCCCCAGCCGATCAGCCCCCACAGAATCAGTTTCTTGACGCTGTATTTCTGCGCGTAGGCGGCGCCGGGAATCTGGAACAGGAAATAGCCCAGGAAAAACAGCGCGCCCAGCAGCGAATTCTGCGCCGCGGTGATTCCCAGGTCCTTGGCCATGCCGCCGGCAGCGGCGAAGCTGAAATTGGCGCGGTCGAGATAGGCCAGGCTGTAGGTGATGAAGATCACCGGCAGCAGCAACGTCCAGCGGCGGTTCAACGGCGCCTCCCCTTTATAGTTAAGACACAGGCAAGCATGTCTGGCGGCCTGTTTCAAATACCTTCCGGTGGTGGGCGGTGAACGAAGCGAACAAAATTGATTCAAATTTTCACAAATCTTGAATTACGCACTGTGCGTAACTGCGGCTTTCGATAGTTTACAATTGCCTGCCGGCCACATCGCTCCCATGGTTTCTCGACGCGCCGTTAACGACAGTTGAGGGTTTGTCATGGAGATCGATCCGGTGGTGTTTCTGGCCGAAGAGCTGCGCAGCAAGGAAAGCGCCCTGCGCGCAGCCGTCAAACGCTATGAGCAGGACCATGCGCGGGAGAATGGCGAAACCGTCAACGCCCTGCTCCTGACGCTGAAGGTCCTCTACCGCGAGTTCTTCGAGACCGTTCCCACCAGCGTGCTGGGGGCCAGCGAGATGGTGCGGATGGCGGCGCAGCGCCTGCCCTTTTCGCTGGCGCGCTACGCCAACCATTTCCACGAGGTGGCGGACCGCTTGAGCGAGGGCAGGCGCGAACATGCCGATCTGGTATGGCTGCGGGCGATGCGCTCGGCCCTCAAGGAGGGCCAGGGCGGCGAACAGGGACAGAAGACCGCGCCGCTGCTGGGGCTGGCGCTGCGGGGTGCGGCCCGGCCCGTGGTGGTATTTCGCGCCTTTGCGCCGCCCCCGGACGACGACATTCCCTGCCGGCACCACTAGAGGACCCATTGAAGGCCTGGAGGGCCTGCACTAGCCTCGCGGCCACAAACAATCAGGGGACCGCCATGAAGATCGCGCACGCCGCTCTTGCTTTCACGCTTCTGACCGCCGGACCGGCGCTGGCCGCCGACAAGGTGCTGGAGCATCACGTCGCCCAGATGAAGACCGGCGACCTGGAAGCGGTGCTGTCCGACTATGCGCCCAACGCCGTGGTGGTGACCCCGGCCGGCGCCATGTCGCCCAACGGCGTGTTCATCGGCAAGGACACGCGCAAGCTGTTCACCATCCTGACCTCCAAGGAAAACCTGCCGGGCAACAAGACCATGCAGGTGACCTATGAAAGCCTGGCGCCCGACACCACCCTGATGCGCTGGGTGCAGTTCAAGGGCACGCCCAAGCAGATGTCAGGCTACGACGTCTTCGTGATCCGCGGCGGCAAGATCGTGTTCCAGAGCGTGGCGTTCGATCCGGCGAAAAAGTAAACGCCCGAAGCTCCCAAAAATGAAAAGACCCCGCTGGATTTCGCCAGCGGGGTCAGTTCATTTTCCACCTGAGCGGATACTAACCATCACCGGCCGCGATAGGTTTGATGGTGGCGATTGCGGTCATAGTTTTCGTACATGTAGTAGTCGTTGTACCGGCTGCGGTAGAGACGGGCGTCCTCCGCATTGCGCCAGCGATAGTAGCGGCGATCCCGGTCCACATATCCGTCACGGTAGCCGTAACCCACATTGCCGAGGTCAAAGGTTATGCCGACCTGAGCATAAGCCGGGGAAGCAACCACCGCCGGCAAGGCAAGTGGGGCGGCAGCCATCAGGGCAGCGGCCACCAGTATTCGTTTAGCAGTGATTTTCATGCAATTTTCCTTAGCGGCGGTCAGGGGAGAGATTCTGTTGCCAGCCGGGGCCGCCGCCGGAAAATTGGCTATCTCACAGTAGCTAACGCGCGAGGACAGCTTTCGCCCGAAGGGTATTCGGCGCGAAGCAGCGCCAAATGAAATTGGCGCCCCCAAGGGACTACCTCAACCCCAAAGAATCAAAGGGTTGCTGGAAAGGTGGGACACCAGAACCTCCCTTGCTTCCCTGCGTTTTTCAAAAGAGTGCCTCACCGCTGGCGAGCGATGGCGCAATGTCCGCTTTGCGCCAAAAGCGGACTGTCATGCTCCGCAACGAACCGGCCCCCAACATATCAGTGTTGAGGGCCGTCTCCTGCAATTTAGAAC
>CANKIV010000055.1 GCA_947482125.1 Alphaproteobacteria bacterium | reverse complement strand
CCTTCGTCAAGGACGCCTCCAAGCTTGCGCTCAAGGAAGGCGGCAATCTGGAAAAGCTGCTGGCCAGCCCGATGGGTTCGTCCAATGTGCAACAGACCCTGACCGAGCTGGTGGCCAAGATCGGCGAGAACATGTCGGTGCGGCGCGCCGCGGCGCTGAGCGTCAATCCCGGCGTGGTCGCCGCTTATGTCCACAACGCATCCTCGCCCGAGCTGGGCAATATCGGCGTTCTGGTCGGCCTGAAGTCCTCCGCCGACAAGGACAAGCTGGCCACCCTCGCCAAGCAGCTCGCCATGCATGTCGCCGCCGCCGCGCCGCTGGCTCTGACCAAGGAGCATCTCGACAAGGCGCTGGTCGAGCGCGAATACGCCGTCCAGAAGGACATCGCGCTGCAGTCCGGCAAGCCCGAAGCGGTGGTCGAAAAGATGATGGAAGGCCGCATGCGCAAGTACTACGAGGAAGTGGTGCTGATGCAGCAGGTCTACATGCTCGACGGCGAGACGCCGATCGCCAAGCTGATCGAGAAGGCGTCCAAGGATCTGGGCGCGCCGGTCGAGATCGAAGGCTTTGTCCGCTTCAAGGTCGGCGAGGGCATCGAGAAGGTCGAGGCGGACTTCGCCGACGAAGTCGCCCAGATGGCAGGCACCCGCTAACCGACAGGTTCAACCCCGATGACCACCGCGCCAAAATATCGCCGGGTCCTGCTCAAGGTCTCCGGCGAGGCGTTGATGGGGGCGGGGCAGTTCGGCATCGACGTCGACACCATCGACCGAATCGCCCGCGACGTGAAACAGGCGGCCGACGCTGGTAGCCAGATCTGCATGGTGGTGGGCGGGGGCAATATCTTTCGCGGCCTGGCAGGCTCTGCCAAGGGCATCGACCGGGCCACCGCCGACTATATGGGCATGCTGGCAACGGTGATGAATGCCCTGGCCATGCAGGCGGGGCTGGAGCGGACCGGGGTATCCTCCCGGGTCCAGTCAGCCATCGCCATGAACAATGTCTGCGAGCCCTATGTCCGCCGCCGGGCCATCCGGCACATGGAAAAGGGGCGGGTGGTGATCTTCGCCGCCGGCACCGGCAACCCCTTCTTCACCACCGATACCGCGGCCGCCCTGCGCGCCGCCGAGATGGCCTGTGACGCCATGCTCAAGGCCACCCAGGTGGATGGTGTTTACAGTGCCGACCCCAAAAAGGTTCCGGATGCCAAGCGGTACGATTCTCTGAGCTATCACGAGGTGTTAGCCCAGAATCTTCAGGTTATGGATGCGGCGGCCATCTCCCTGTCCCGGGAAAATCGCATCCCGATCCTGGTGTTTTCGCTGGCCGAACCGGGGGCATTGGCCGAGGTGCTTCAGGGCCGGGGCCGGGCAACCATTATCGAAGAAAAGTGAAGCGGCGCCCCGGTTTAAGGGTAGTCTCTCACCCGGGGTGCGTTGGAGCTAAGGTGTTATGGACGAGGCCTATAGCAAGGATGAATTGGATCGTCGCATGAAGGGGGCGGTCGCCACCCTGAAAAGCGAGTTTGGTGGCCTGCGCACCGGGCGCGCCAGCCCGGCGCTGCTCGACCCTGTCATGGTCGAGGCCTATGGCAACATGGTGCCGGTCAGCCAGGTCGGCTCCATCTCGACACCCGAAGCCCGCATGATCACCGTGCAGGTCTGGGACAAGGGGTTGGCCAAGGCGGTGGACAAGGCGATCCGCGATGCCGGCCTGGGTTTGAACCCGCAGATGGACGGCCAGCTGCTGCGCATTCCGCTGCCCGAACTCAACCAGGAGCGCCGCAAGGAGCTGTCCAAGCTGGCCGCGAAATATGCCGAAGCCGCCCGTGTCGCCGTGCGCAATGTGCGCCGCGACGGCATGGATCTGCTCAAGCGGCTGGAGAAGGACAAGAAGATCGGCGAAGACGATCATCGCACCAAGGGCGAGGAGCTGCAGAAGCTCACCGACGCCAACATCAAGGACATAGACACCGCGCTCCATACCAAGGAGCAGGAAATCATGCAGGTGTAATGACTTTGACGGACAAGGCTTCCCCGCACCTTCCCAAGCATGTCGCCATCATCATGGACGGCAATGGCCGCTGGGCGCGCAAGCGCCTGTTGCCGCGCGAAGCCGGCCACTATGCCGGCATGGGCGCGGTGCGCGAGACGGTGCGCGCTGCCTGCGATCTCGGGCTGGAGAACCTGACCCTGTTCGCCTTCAGCAGCGAGAACTGGAAGCGCCCCAAGACCGAAGTGGGCGCGCTGATGGGCCTTTTCCGCGCCTATTTCCGCAGCGACATGGGCGAGCTGGTGGACCGCAACATCCGCATGCGGATCATCGGCCATCGCGGCCGGGTCGCCGGCGACATCCAGCAGATGATCGAGGATTCCGAAAAGCGGACGCTTGGCAATACCGGCATGAACCTGACCTTCGCCTTCGATTATGGCGGGCAGGAGGAAATCGTCGCCGCCGCCCGCGAGCTGGCGCGCGCCGCCGCCGATGGACGGCTCGATCCCGAAACCATCACGCCTGAGCTTTTCGCCACCCGCCTGTTCACCAGCGCGCTGCCGGCCCCTGACCTGGTGATCCGCACCTCGGGCGAACACCGGCTGTCCAACTTCCTGCTCTGGCAGTCGGCCTATGCCGAACTCCTGTTCCTCGACACGCTGTGGCCGGATTTCGACCGCGCCGCGCTCACCGATGCCCTGGCGCAGTTCGAAGGCCGCGAGCGGCGGTTCGGCGCGCTGGATTCGGAAGCTGTGGCGTGACCATGAGTCAGAATTCGTCCCGGCCTGTCAGCCGCACCTTCAGCGAGGGTGTGTTGCGCGTCCTTTTCGGCGTGTTCCTGGCCGTGGTTGCGATTGTTCTTGCCGTATTGCCCAGGCCCGAGCCCTTCGCCGCGGCGATCATCGTGATGGCCCTGTTCGGCGCCCGCGAATGGCACCGCATGGTGCGCGCCCCGGCCCAGCGGGAGATCGCGGACCAGGATACCATTCACATCCAGACCGCCATTACCTGTGTGGCCATCGCCGCTGCGGTGATCGCGCTGATGTTGCGTTTTGCGGCTCCGGCTTTCCTGCTTCTGGCGGCGGGCGCGGTTGGTGCTTTCGTCTGGGCGCAAAAGCGCAGCGACAATCCGCTGTGGCATGCCGGCGGCGTATTGTATCTGGGATTGCCGTCCCTGGCGCTGGTGGGCCTCAGAACCTTTCCTGCCCATGGCGAATGGTATGTTCTGGGCCTTTTCCTGATTGTCTGGGCGACCGATACCGGCGCGCTGGTGTTCGGCAAGCTGATCGGGGGCGCGAAGATCGCGCCGAAGCTGTCGCCCGGCAAGACCTGGGCCGGCACCATTGGCGGCAGCCTTTGTGCCGCGCTGATATTCGCCGCCTTCATCGGCCTGCTGGGTTTCGATGTCACCCTTGCGGCGCTGTACGCCTTTGCTTTCAGCGTTGTGGCGCATGGCGGCGACCTGTTTGAATCCCTGGTCAAGCGCCGCTTCGGCTACAAGGATTCCGGCGGATTGATCCCGGGACATGGCGGCGTGCTGGACCGCATGGATTCCATGTTTGCCGCCAGCGTCGTGCTGGCATTGCTGGTCTTTGGCCTGCAGTTCAATCCCCTGTTCGGCGGACGTGTATGAAGCCCATTGCCGCCACCCGGATATTCGACGAACTGCCGCCGATGGACGAAGTGCTGGCGCGCAGCGTCACGGTGCTGGGTTCCACCGGCTCGATCGGCGTCAACACGCTGGATGTCATCGCCCATGTCAGGAAGCTCCATGGCGAGGGCGCCATGCCCATCACGGCGCTGACCGCGGGCGAGAATGTCAAAGTGCTGATCGAGCAGGCCAGGGCGATGAAGCCCCGGCTGGCGGTGATCGGCAACGAGCAGTTGTTCGGCGAGTTGCAGGCCGGCCTGTCCGGTACCGGGATCGAAGTGGCGGCGGGCCGCCGGGCCGTGATCGATGCCGCCGCGCGCAGTTCCGATTTCGTGATGGTGGCGATCATGGGTGCGGCGGCGATCGAGCCGGCGCTGGCCGCGATCCGGCGGGGCGTCGTCGTGGCGCTGGCCAACAAGGAATGCGTGGTGGCGGCTGGTGCGGTGTTCCGCGACGCGATGGAGAAATCCGGGGCGCAGGTACTGCCGGTGGACAGCGAGCACAATGCCATTTTCCAGGTGCTGGGCAGCGGCGACGCCTCGGAAGCCGATCTGGTGACCATCACCGCCTCGGGGGGCCCGTTCCGCGAATGGTCGCTCGAACGCATGCGCGGCGCAACGGTGGAAGAGGCGGTGGCGCATCCCAACTGGGCGATGGGCCGCAAGATTTCGCTCGACAGCGCCACCCTGATGAACAAGGGACTGGAACTGATCGAAGCGCATTTCCTTTTTGCCCTGCCGCCGGAAAAGTTGGGCGTGGTGGTGCATCCTCAGTCCATCGTGCACTGCCTGGTCTCCTATGAAGACGGCACCACCATGGCGCATCTGTCGGCGCCCGACATGCGCACTCCCATCGCGCACGCGCTGGGCTGGCCGCGCCGCATTCCATCGCCGTCGCGGCGCCTGGATTTGGCGGCGCTGGGAAGCCTCGTGTTTCATCCGCCGGCGCATGACCGGTTTCCGGCGCTCAATCTTGCCATCGGCTCCATGCGCTCCGGGGGGCTGGCGCCCACGGTGCTGAATGCCGCCAATGAGATCGCGGTGCAGGCATTCCTGGATCGCCGCATCGGGTTTCTCGACATTCCGCGGGTGGTGGCCGCCGCCCTGGACGGGGATTGCGGCAGTAACGGCATGGCGGGCGATCTGGAAAGCGTGCTGGGGATCGACGCGCGTGCGCGAATCCTGGCCGAAGAAATTTGTCAGCGGGTAGAGGCCTAAGATGTTGGACACGATACAGAGCCTGATTGCCTGGAGCTGGATGGGCGTGCCGGCCTTCCTGTTCGTCATCACGCTGGTGGTGTTCTTCCACGAGCTGGGCCACTTCCTGGCGGCGCGCTGGTTCGGCGTGAAGGTGGACGTGTTCTCGGTCGGCTTCGGCAAGGAGATTTTCGGCTTCAACGACAAGCGCGGGACCCGCTGGAAGCTGAGCTGGCTGCCCATCGGCGGCTATGTGAAATTCGCCGGCGACGCCGATGCCTCGTCGCGGCCTGACAGTGAAGCGGGCGCACGCATGACCGCGGCGGAGCGCGCCGTGACATTGACCTACAAGCCGGTGGGCCAGCGCGCCGTGGTCGCGGCGGCCGGCCCCTTCGCCAACTTTGCCCTCGCCATCGTGCTCCTGACCGGGCTGTTCCTGTACAGTGGCCACACCGTGATGCAGCCGGTCATCGGGCAGGTGACCAAGGGCAGCCCGGCCGCGCTTGCCGGTATCCAGCCCGGCGACCGCGTCACCCGGATCGACGGCACCAAAATCACCGACTTCCAGCAGCTGCCGGAGATCATTTCCCTCAGCGGCGGTTCGAGCCTGACCGTGGGCCTGGTCCGGCAGGGCCGCGAGCTCACGGTGAACGTCACGCCGAAACTGATGAAGACGACCGATGTGCTGGGCAACCCCACCAGCCAGATGGTGATCGGCGTGCGCCCCGATCCCAAGGTGCCGGTGACGCGGGAGAGCTATGGCCCCGTGGGGGCGTTCAGCGCCGCCTGTTCGGAGACCTGGAACATCGTCCACAGCACCATTGTGGGCGTTTCCCAGATGATCACCGGGCGGGCCAGCGCCGATCAGCTCAGGGGGCCGGTGGGGATCGCGAATATGACCCGCCAGGTGGCGGATTTCGGCTTCCTGCCGCTGCTCAATCTGGTGGCTATACTTTCTGTAAGTATTGGCCTGGTCAATCTTTTCCCGATTCCGCTCCTCGACGGGGGGCATCTTCTGTACTATGCAGTGGAAGCTGTTTTGGGGCGCCCGCTCGGTGAGCGGGCCCAGGACGTTGGATTTAGGCTTGGGCTGGTTCTGGTCCTGGGGCTGATGCTCCTGACGACCTGGAATGACCTTGTCCGGCTGAATCTTTTCTGAAAACACGGCGTCCGCGCGCGGAGCCTTTGGACAAGTTGGCCGAAACCGGGATGCGAATATTGCGCCTCAGAAGCAGGTTGTTGCGCGCGACCTCAACGGGACTTTGCCTGGCACTGGCGTCCACGCCGGTGGGGGCGCAATTGCGCCCTGGCGCCGCCGAGCGCGCCGCCGAACTCAACCGCCAGCAGGGCGCTGCCGGCAATGAAGGCGCGGCCGCGGCCGCCAATCCCGCCTCCACGGTGGCGCCGCCGGTCGCCGCACCGCCGCGCGTCATCCAGCATATCGTGGTGCGGGGAACCCAGCGCGTCGAGCCCGGCACGGTGCTGACCTATGTCGGCGTGCGTGAAGGCGACAATTACACGGCCGCCGATGTCGACCAGGCGCTGAAGGCGCTGACCGCCACCGGCCTGTTCTCCGACGTCAAGACCAGCTTCGAGACCAGCACCGGCACCCTGACCATCCGCGTCACCGAAAATCCCATCGTCAACCAGGTGGTGTTCGAGGGTAACACCAAGGTCAGCGACAAGGACCTCACCAAGGAAGTCCAGATCAAGCCGCGCGCCGTCTTCACCCGGACCAAAATCCAGGGCGATGTGCAGCGCATTATCGAACTGTACCGCCGCAACGGAAAATTCGCCGCCCGCGTCGATCCGCAGATCATCCAGCGTCCGCAAAACCGCGTCGACCTGATTTTCTCCATCACCGACGGACCCACCACCGGCGTCAGCCGCATCAATTTCAGCGGCAACAAGTTGTTCGACGACGACACGCTGAAGGGCCAGGTCGCCACCGAAGAGAGCCGCTGGTGGAAATTCTTCGCCACCAACGACAACTACGATCCTGACCGGCTGCAGTTCGACCAGGAATCGGTCCGCCGATATTACGTCACCCGCGGCTATGCCGACTTCAAGGTGGTCAGCGCCGTGGCGCAGCTGACGCCCAACCGCGAAAGCTTCTACGTCAATTTCACGGTCGACGAGGGGCCGCGTTACCGCTTCGGCAAGATCACGGTCGATTCCAAGATACGCGAACTGACACCTGCCAGCCTCAGGCCGCTGATCGACGCCCAGGATGGCGACATCTATTCCCAGGAAGTCGTGCAGAAGGCGATCGATGCCCTGACCAATGCTGCAGGCACACAGGGCTATGCCTTCGCCGAAGTCCATCCGCGCATCAAGCGCAACGAGAAAGAGCGCACCATCGATCTGGGCTTCGAGATCGCCCAGGGCCCGCGCGTCTATATTGAAAAGATCAACATCTCGGGCAATACCCGCACCCTCGACAAGGTGATCCGCCGCCAGTTCCGCCTGCAGGAAGGCGACGCCTTCAACCGCGTGCTGATCGACCGTTCGCGCACCCGCATCCGCGCATTGGGCTTCTTCAAGGACGTTGACGTCAAGAACGTGCCGGGCAGCCAGCCCGACCGCACCAATCTCACCGTCAATGTCACCGAGCAATCCACCGGTTCGCTGCAGGTGGGCCTGGGCTATTCCTCGTTCACTTCGCTGCTGGGCGAAATCAGCTATACCGAGCAGAACCTGTTCGGCCGCGGCCAGAACATGCGCATCAGCGTGCAGGCATCCTACATCACCAAGTCGGCCCAGTTCAGCTTCACCGAACCCTTTTTCCTGGACCGCGAACTGGCTGCTGGCTTCGACCTGTACCAGGTGCAGACCAATTACGAGCAGTCGACCTTCCAGAGCGACGTGAGTGCCGCCGTGGCCCGTCTGGGCTTTCCGATCTCCGAATACAGCACCATCGGGCTCAGTTATACCTACAAGATCGAAGAAGTGCGCCCCTATGAGGGCGCGCCGCTCGACGTGCAGCTGGCGGCGGGTTCGGCCAGCGGCTCGATCATCGGCTTTTCCTACGCCTATGCCGATCTTGATGACGTACGCAAGCCCACCACCGGCGCGACCTTCACCTTCAGCCAGAGCTTTGCCGGCTTTGGCGGCAACCTGAAATACATCAGTACCACCAGCAATTTCTCGACCTACCGGCCGTTCTTCGACGGCAGCCTGGTGGGCAGCCTGTCGGGCCGCGGCGGCTACATCACCGGCTATGACGGCTCGCTGGTGCCGTTCAATGAACGCTTCTTCATGGGCGGCGAAACCTTCCGCGGCTTCTCGCTGGCCGGCGTCGGCGCCCGCGACCTGGTGGCGCCCCAGAACACAGGCGCGCTGGGCGGCACCGTCTATGCCATCGGCAGCCTGGAAGCGCGCATGCCGGGCCTGATCCCCGAAAGCTACGGCATTCAGGCCGGCCTGTTCTCCGATTTCGGCACCATCGGCCACCTGGACAATATCTTCACGCGCACCTGCACGGGCGCGCAATATTCCGGCATCGGCAGCTGCGTGAAGGACAATCTGGCCTTCCGCGCCAGCGCCGGTATCAGCATACAATGGAAATCGCCGGTCGGCCCGGTCCAGATCAACCTGGGCCTGCCGATCATGAAGACCGAGTATGACAGAGCCCAGATCATCCACTTCAGCACTGCCACAGGATACTGACCATGACTAAAATCATCGCGTTCGCTTTGGCGGGCCTCGCGAGCCTGGCCACTCCCGTTTTCGCGGCGCCCGGGCCGCCGACCAAGCTGGTGGTGATCGACAAGGTCGCCATCATGCAAGGCTCCAAGGTCGGGCAGGATGTCGCCCGCCAGGTCCAGGCGATAGCCAACCAGGCCAAGAACGATCTCACGGCGCAGGGGCAGGCCCTGCAGGCCGAAGGCCGCGCCCTGCAGCAGCAGGTGGCAATCCTGGCGCCGGATGCCAAGGCCAAGCGTCTCTCGGCGTTCCAGGCCAAGGAACGGGCGCTGCAGAGCGCCGCCCAGAAAAAGGACGAGCAGATCAAGGCCGGCTTCTACCAGGCGCGTCAGGCGATGGAGCAGGCGCTGGGACCGATCCTGCAGGAAGTCATCAAGGAAAAGGGCGCCAATATCGTGGTGGACAAGCAGGCAGTGGTTTTCGCCACGGCCAACAGCTTTGACATCACCGCCGAGGTGATCAACCGGCTGAACCAGAAGATGCCTACCTACAAGGTCAATCTGAACGCGCCGCCCGCGCCGGCGCAGCCCAGGCAGTAGCCGCCGCATGGCCGATCCCCGCTTTTTCGAAAATCTCGGGCCTTTCACGCTGGGCCAGATTTGCGAAAAGATCGGCGTCGCCCTTCCCGCAGGCGCCGACGGGGCGAAGACGATAGCCGACCTGGCTGATCTGGCGGGCGCCTCGTCGGACCACCTAACCTTTTTCACCGGCAGCCGGCAGCTTCGCGAAACTTTCGCCGCATCCGGCGCTGGCGTCTGCCTGATTCCGGCGGGCGCGACATCTCTGGCGGCCAAGGTGGCTCCATCCGGCATGACGCTCGTGGAGGTTCCATCGGTGCAAGTCGCCTTTGCCGCGGTCGCTGTCCTGTTTTATCCCAAATATTCGCAGCCGGTTTGGTCGCAGGGCGAGGCGGTCTCGCCGGACGCCCGCATCGGCGACGGCGTCTCGGTTGCGCCGGGCGCGGTGATAGGTCCGGGCGCCGAGATCGGTGACGGCACCCGCATCGCGCCGGGCGTGGTGATCGGCCCCGGTGTCGCCATCGGCCGCAATTGCGAAATCGGCGCCAATGCCACCATCAGCCACGCCTATATCGGCGACCGTGTGGTCATTCTGCCGGGTGCGCATATCGGGCAGCCGGGATTCGGTTTCACCGCCAGCGGCACGGGCGGCTATCTCAAGATGCCGCAATTGGGCCGCGTCATCATCCAGGATGATTGCGAGATCGGGTCGGCCACCACCATCGACCGCGGCGCCCTGGTCGACACGGTGATCGGCGAAGGCAGCAAGATCGACAACCTGGTGCAGATCGCCCACAACTGCCAGATCGGACGCCACTGCGTGATTGCCGGCCAGACGGGCCTGGCCGGCAGCGTGGTGCTGGAGGACGGCGTCGTGCTGGCCGGGCAGGTCGGGCTGGGCGATCACACCCGCGTCGGGGCCGGCGCACGCATGGGCGCGCGCTCGGGCACCGGTTCGCGCATCTTCCTGCCCGGCGGGGTGGATTATGGCGGGGCTCCGGCGAAACCTGTAAGAGAATGGGCCCGGGAGATTCACGCCGTAACCAGGCTCGCAAAGCGCCGCATGCAGGACGACAATGACCGATAGCACCGTTCTGGATGTCGAGCAGATCAAGAAACTGCTGCCGCATCGCGCCCCCATGCTGTTCGTGGAAAAGCTGGCCGATATCGTGCCGAACCAGAGCGCCACCGGATACAAGGCCGTCAGCATCAACGAACCGTTTTTCATGGGCCATTTCCCGCAGCGCGCGGTGATGCCCGGCGTGCTGATCGTCGAAGCCATGGCCCAGACCGCCGGCGCGCTGGTGGTCCATAGCCAGAATGCCACCGTCAGCAGCGCGGTGTATTTCATGACCATCGAGAAGGCCCGCTTTCGCAAGCCGGTGGGCCCCGGCGACCTGCTGCGCATGCCGGTCAAGCTGATCCGCAGCCGCGGGCCGGTGTGGAAATTCGCCGGGCAGGCCTTTGTCGGCGACACGCTGTGCGCCGAAGCGGAATTCAGCGCCATGATTACCGACGGCGCGGCGGGCTGATGGCGATCCACCCCACTGCTGTGGTGGAAGACGGCGCCAGGCTGGGCGCGGGCGTCGAAATCGGGCCTTTTTGCCATGTCGGCGCGCGGGTAAGCCTGGGCGACGGCGTCACGCTGGTTTCGCATGTTTCCGTCGGCGGCATCACCGCGATCGGCGCGGGCTGCAAACTCTATCCCGGCGCGGTCGTGGGCGGCGAAAGCCAGATCAGGGGCAATGATTTCACCGACGGACGGCTGGAAATCGGCGCGGGCTGCGTGCTTCGCGAGATGGTGTCCATGAATGTCGGCAGCAAGCGCGACAAGGGCGTCACCCGTGTGGGCGCGCGCGGCTATTTCATGGCCGGCAGCCATGTCGGACACGACTGTATCGTCGGCGATGACGTGACTTTCGCCAATTCGGTGGCGCTGGGCGGCCATTCGGTGATTGGCGACGGGGTGATCTTCGGCGGGCTGTCGGCAGTCCAGCAATTCTGCCGGGTCGGCAAGGGCGCGATGGTGGGCGGGCTGACGGGCGTCAACCGCGACGTCATTCCCTATGCCATGGCGTTCGGCGACCATGCTGAACTGGCGGGGCTGAACCTGATCGGGCTCAAGCGCCGGGGCCTGTCGCGCGATACCATCAACGCCATGCGGGCTACATTCCGTGCCGTCTTTTACGGCAGCGGCGGCAGCCTGGCCGACCGGGCGCGGGAGGCGAAGGCTACGCATGCCGGTATCGCCGAGGTCGCCGAAATCGCCGATTTCGTGCTGGCCGAGTCCAAGCAGGACCTCTGCCTGGCGCGGCGGCGCGGCGGAGACGCGGCGTGACGGAGCGACCGCCAGGCGGAGCGTCAGCGGAGTCGTCCGGCGGCGCGACCCAGAATAACGGCGCTTTGGGTTTGATTGCCGGCGGCGGTGACTTGCCGCGCGCCGCCGCGGCGGCCGTGCGGGCGTCGGGGCGCGACGTCTTTGTCGTGCCGCTGGTGGGCAGCGCTGGCGGCGAATGGGTGACAGATTTCGCGCATGAATGGCTGACGCCGGGCGAACCGGGCCGCATCCTCAAGGCGCTGAAGTCGCATGGCGTGACCGAGGTCCTGCTGTGCGGCAAGGTGGACCGGCCGAAATTTTCCGACATGAAGCTGGATGCCAAGGGCATGCTG
>CANKIV010000054.1 GCA_947482125.1 Alphaproteobacteria bacterium | reverse complement strand
TGCGTGGCCGTGCTGCTGGCCCATGGTGGAAGCCTGCGCGATTATTATGGCGAGAACAAAATCCCGGGTCCGGTGGCGCCGGTGATCGCTGAGCCGACGACATCCGGCACGGGCTCGGAAGTGACGCCTGTGGCGGTGATCGCCGACACCGAGCGCGGCACGAAGGTTGGCATTTCCAGCCCTTATCTGATCCCGCGTGTGGCGGTGTGCGATCCCGAACTGACTGTCAGCTGCCCGCCGGGCCTGACCGCCGTCAGCGGCGCCGACGCCCTCACCCATGCCATCGAAAGCTTCACCGCCGCGACGCGCGAGATCACGGCCGACCTGGCGGTGAAGAACGTGTTCGTGGGCAAGAATATCCTGTCCGACACCTTCGGCCTGCTGGCGCTCACCAACATCTTCAAGGCCCTGCGCACCGCGGTGAAGGATGGCAAGAATATCGAGGCCCGCGAACAGATGATGCTGGCTTCGCTGGCGGCCGGCTGCGCCTTTGGGGCGGCGGGCACAGCGGCGGCGCATGCCATCCAGTATCCGGTGGGCAACGAGACCCACACCCCGCACGGCATGGGCGTGGCGCTCTTGATGCCCTATGTGATGGAGTTCAACCGCCCCAACTGCGTGGTGGCTTTTGCCCAGATCGGCCGCGCCATCGGCCTCGCCGGCGCCGACGAGGAACTGTCCCACAAGCTGATCGATGAAGTCGCCAGCCTGCTGAAGGACATCGGCATTCCGGTGACACTCAAGGACCTGGGCCTGCCGGAAGACAAGCAGGACTGGACGGCGGAAGCGGCCATCGGCGCGGCCCGCCTGGTCAACAACAATCCCCGCAAGCTGGACCTGGACGCCATCAAGGCGATCACCCGCGCCGCCTATAGCGGCGACCGCGCCGCCCTTGCTTCCTGATCGCCAATAGAGAGAACCATGACCAACACCGTCACCATCCCCGCCCCGAAAACCGGCCCCGCCCCCTTCCCCATTCCCACCGACCTGTGGATCGGCGGTAAATGGGTGGAAGCCACCGGCAAGAAGCGCGTCGACGTCTTCGATCCTTCGACCGGCAAGAAGATCACCGATGTCGCCGATTGCGACGCCAGTGACGCACTGGCCGCGGTGGACGCCGCCGACAAGGCCGCCGCCGCCTGGGCCGCGACGACGCCGCGCTTTCGCGCCGAGATCCTGCGCAAATGCTATGAGAAGATCGTCGAGAATATCGAATGGCTGGCCTATCTGATCAGCCTGGAGAACGGCAAGGCGCTGCCCGACGCACGCGCCGAAGTGCTGTATTCCGCTGAATTCTTCCGCTGGTATGCCGAGGAATGCTGCCATGTGCTGGGTGAAATCGCTTTGGCGCCGGCCAGCGGCGCGCGCATCCTGGTGCAGTACCAGCCGATGGGCATCGCGCTTCTGATCACGCCCTGGAATTATCCGGCCGCGATGGCCACCCGCAAGATCGCGCCCGCCTTGGCGGCCGGCTGCACCATTGTGCTGAAGCCCGCCACCGAGACGCCGCTGACCGCCTTTGCCGTCGCCCAGATCATGCATGACTGCGGCGTGCCGGCTGGCGTGGTGAATGTCGTCACCACCGCCAAGGCCAGCGCCTTGTCCAAGGCGGTGCTGCACGACCCGCGGGTGCGCAAGATTTCCTTCACCGGCTCAACGCCGGTGGGGCGCGCCTTGCTGCATGAAGCGGCGGACCAGGTGATCTCCTGCGCCATGGAGCTGGGCGGCAATGCCCCCTTCATCGTCTGCAAGGACGCCAACCTCAACGACGCGCTGGACGGCGCCATGCTGGCCAAGATGCGCAACAGCGGCGAGGCCTGCACCGCCGCCAACCGCTTCTATGTCCATCAGGACATCTACAAGCCTTTCACCGACGGCATGGTGGAACGCATGTCCAAGATCAAGCTGGGCGAAGCCACCGATCCGGAATCCACGCTCGGCCCGATGGTGAACGAGAAGTCTGTCGCCAAGATCGCCGAACTGGTGGACGACGCCGTCGCCAAGGGCGCCAAGCTGCTCTTGGGCGGCCAGCGCCTCAACCGGCCAGGTTACTACTATCCCCCCACCGTGCTGTCGGATGTGCCGGACAATGCCGACATGATGAAGGAGGAGATCTTCGGACCGGTGGTCTCGCTGCAATCCTTCACCGACGAGGCCGAGGCCATCCGCAAGGCCAACGACACCGAGTATGGGTTGGCCGCGTATGTCTATACCCAGGACCTCAAGCGCGGCATGCAGATCTGCGAAAAGATCGAAGCCGGCATGCTGGGCCTCAATCGCGGCCTGATGTCGGACCCGGCGGCGCCGT
Organism: Alphaproteobacteria bacterium; assembly: GCA_947482125.1. Taxonomy (GTDB): domain Bacteria; phylum Pseudomonadota; class Alphaproteobacteria; order Micropepsales; family Micropepsaceae; genus Rhizomicrobium. The sequence goes on along the minus strand of CANKIV010000054.1, from coordinate 9,909 downwards.
TCGGCGGCGTCAAGCAATCGGGCCTGGGCCGCGAAGGCTCGCACCATGGCCTGATCGAGTTCTGCGAGATCAAGTACGTTTCGACGAACTGGTAGTTACGACGAACAACTCACTTCCAGATCGCACATGTTTGGCGGCGGCGGAGCAGCAAAGGCTTCGTCGCCGTCATGCGTTTCATAGGGTGCCTGCATCAGCTTGAAGATGCGGTCCAGGATGGCGGTGTCGTCATGATCTTCCACCGCCCGGATAGCCGTTTCCGCCACCCAGTTGCGCAGCACATATTTGGGATTGATAAGGGTAAGACCTGACAGGTCTTCGCTCTGCGTGCGCACCCGGTAACGCGACAGCCAGCTTTCCGCCTCCGCATTGGCCTCGCCGAACAGCGCCAACCAGGGCACGTCTTCACCTGTCAGAAGACGGAACGACAGGGTGTAATCGGCACGGGTCTTGTTCATCAGCGCCAGCAGGCCGCCGATCAACTTGTTGTCGCCTTCCACTTCGCGGGTCAGACCCAGCTTGGCCCGCATCAGGGCATGATAGGTACCGCCGAAATGGGCCTCAAAGGTCGCCAGTTTCTCGATCAGCGTTTCGGTGGGGATCAGGTCGGACAACGCCAACGCCAGTGCGCGCAGATTCCAGTGCGCGATCACCGGCTGGTTGATGAAGCTGTAGCGGCCCTGTGTGTCGGTATGGTTGCAGATGAACTGCGGATCATAGGCATCCAGAAAGCCGTAAGGGCCGTAATCGATGGTCAGGCCAAGGATGGACATATTGTCGGTGTTCATCACGCCGTGGGCAAAGCCGACCGCCTGCCACTGGGCCACCATCACGGCGGTGCGCCGGACGACCTCGCCGTACCAGGCAGCATGATCACCGATCATTTCGGGGAAATATTCCGCGATGACGTGATCGGCCAGCACGCGAACCTTGTCCTTTTCGCCGCGATGAAAGAAATGCTCGAAATGACCGAAGCGGACATGGCTGCGCGCCAGCCGCGTCAGCACCGCGCCGGGCTCGGGCGCCTCGCGCATCACCGTCTCGCCGGTCGCCACGATGGCGAGGGCCCGGCTGGTGGGAATGCCAAGCGCTGCCATGGCCTCGCTGCAGAGATATTCGCGGATGGTCGAGCGCATCACCGCGCGGCCGTCGCCGAAGCGTGAATAGGGCGTCTTGCCGGCACCCTTGAGCTGGACGTCCCACAACTCGTCAGCGCTGTTGCGCACCTGTCCGATCATCAGGGCCCGGCCATCACCCAACTGCCCGGCCCAGACCCCGAACTGATGCCCGGAATAGACCATCGCCAGCGGCGCGAAGCTTTCCAGCGGCCGGTGGCCTGACAGCACCTCGACAAAGGCGGGATCGCCGAACAGGGCCGGATCGAGGTCCAGCAGCGCCGCAGCCTGCGGATTGGCATGGATCAAGCGCGGCGCGGTGCCAACCTTTTCCGCCGGCATCCTGGTATAAAAATCCTCCGGCAGGCCGGCATAGTGATTTTCGAGGTTGAGGCCGAAGTCGGACATGGAGCTTTAACGCGCGACAGCCGCGCCGGGCTGCGCGCCCGCGCGTTTCAGCGCCATGATGGTGTTTTCCAGTTCCCCCAGGAACCGCGAACGATCCTGTTTGCTGAAGCCGGTGTGATGGGTCTGGCCGCCGGCGGTCAGTTCGCGCAGGTGACGGCTGAGTTCGCGCATCCCCAGCGCCATGCCGATGCCTGCCGGGGTAAACGGCTTGCCATTGGGGCCCAGAACCGCTGCGCCCTTGCCCAGGCAGCGCGAGGCCAGTGGAATATCGGCGGTGATGCAGATGTCGCCGGACGCGATGTGTTCCACGATCCAGTTGTCGGCGGCATCCGCCCCTTCAGCCACGATGACATGGCGCAGGAGCGGATTGGCCGACGGGCGCAGCCCCCCGTTGCTGACGATGGTTACGGCCAGGCCATGCCGGGCCGCCACCTTTTCGACTTCCGCCTTTACCGGGCAGGCATCGCCGTCAACAAACACATTGATAATGGTCGCACGCCCGGACGGCTTTGCTTCGCTCGCCTGGTCAGTGCTCCGGATCAAGCAGCGCCTTCTCTTTTCTTGTCATTGCCGCGATGCCAGTGCGGGCGCGAGCCGTTGCGCTTGGCCGGCGCATGGGGATCGCCATGCGGCAGGCCATCACGGCCGCCGCCCGGCTTGTGACCGCCAGCCTTGTGGCCGCCGGGCTTGCCGCGGCCGCCGCGATTGTGGGCGTGCGGACGGCGCGGTTCTTCCTGCTGCTGGCGCTGTTCGGCGGTCAGTTCCGGCAGGTCGTGCGCCACCAGTTCGATCTTCATGCGGATGATGCGTTCGATGTCACGCAGATAGCTACGCTCCGAGGCGTCGCAGAAGCTGATCGCGATGCCTTCCGTGCCGGCGCGCGCGGTGCGGCCGATGCGGTGGACATAGCTTTCCGGCTCGTTGGGCAGCTCGTAGTTGATCACATGGGTGATGTAGTCGACGTCGATGCCGCGGGCGGCGATGTCGGTCGCCACCAGCACGCGCGCCTTGCCAGTCTTGAACATGTCCAGCGCCCGCTGGCGGGCATTCTGCGACTTGTTGCCGTGAATGGCTTCCGCCACCACGCCGGTGCGCGACAGATGTTCAGCCACCTTGTTGGCGCCATGCTTGGTGCGGGTGAAGACGATGACCTTGTTCATCGACACGTCTTTCAGCAGCTCGTTGAGCAGCTGGCGTTTCTGCTGGGTCGGCACGAAATACATCTTCTGCGTGACGCGGTCGGCGGTCTTGCCCTGGGGGGCGACCTCGATGCGTTCGGGCTGGCGCAGCATGTCGTGGGTCAGCTTGACGATATCGTCCGGCATGGTGGCCGAGAACAGCATCGACTGGCGCTCGCGCGGCAGCATCGCCACCAGCTTGCGCACGTCGCGGATGAAGCCCATGTCCAGCATGCGGTCGGCTTCATCGACGATGAAGGTGTTCACGGCGCTGAGGTTGATGTGCTTCTGCTGCACCAGGTCGAGCAGGCGGCCCGGTGTCGCCACCAGGATGTCCACGCCCTTGGCCATGTTCTTGACCTGGGTGTTCTGGTTCACGCCGCCCAGGATCACGGTCATCTTCAGGTTCAGGTGGCGGCCATAGGTGCGCAGGGCTTCTTCGATCTGCACCGCCAGTTCGCGGGTGGGGGCCAGGATCAGCGCCTTGGCCTGGCGGGGCTGGGGCGGGATATGGCCGATGGAAAGCTTCTGGAGCAGCGGAATGCCGAAGGCGGCGGTCTTGCCGGTGCCGGTCTGGGCGATGCCCAGAAGGTCCTTGCCGGACATCAGCGCCGGGATGGCGCGGGTCTGGATCGGGGTGGGGGTGGTGTAATTTTCTGCCGCCAGGGCGCGCAGGATCGGCTCGGCAACGCCAAGCGATTCGAAAGTCACGTCAGTCACAAAAGTCCTTAAAAACCGTGGGAACGCGCCAAAAGGCACGGGTTTACGGCTGGTTGCCGTCTTCCACGCACACTGGAGGGAACGGAGGTCAAAGCTGGGATCCGGCGGTGGCAGCGTCAGTTGACGCCTCGTGCGGCCGCTATGGATGACGGGTGTATCGGGATGTTCGCCCTTAATGTCAACCCATAATTGCTGCACCGCAGCAGATGGTAACATTTGTACTCTTAACCCCGTTGCGGGCTGGGGCTTTCTGTAGTCATCATGTCGCAGTCGCCCCCGCGCAGCCGGGACGGGGGGCGGCTTGGGGTGTCAGACCGGCCAGGGGCGTAGCGTCGGTTCTCATGGCTTACGGTAATGACGAGTCCAAGCCTATTTCGCAGGCTTCCGCGAAGGGCAAGGTCAAGTGGTTCAACGCCACCAAAGGCTACGGTTTCATCACATTGGACAATGGCGGCGACGCCTTCTGTCACGCGTCGGCGCTGCAGACGACCGGGCATAGCGACGTGCCGCCCGGCACCAGCATTGTCTGCGACCTGGCCGACTCCCAGCGGGGTCTGCAGGTGGTCGCGGTGCACAGCGTCGACACCTCCACAGCCGAGGCACCCTCGCGCCCGCCGCGCGGTGACCGGTTCGGGAGCGGTGGAGACCGCTTCGGCGGTGGCGGCGGTTATGGTGGCGGCGGCGGTTACGGCGGTGGCGGCCATCGCGACAGTGGTCCCTCCGGCCCCATGGTCGAAGGCAAGGTCAAGTTCTTCAACGACCAGAAGGGCTTTGGCTTTGTGATGCCCGACAGCGGCAGCGGCGACATCTACCTGCATGCCAGCGCGCTCAGGCGTTCCGGGGTGCAGGCGGTCGAACCCGACCAGCGCATCCGCTATTCCACCCGCCAGGGCAACAAGGGCGTGGAAGTCGACAAGGTCGAGATCATCTAGGAGCGTTCGCGCGAGCGAAAGCGACCAAGGAAAAAAAGTTGCTCGAACTTCGTCCCTACTGCGAATACTGTGACAAGGACCTGCCGCCCAGCGCGGCAGATGCCATGATCTGCACGTTTGAATGCACCTTCTGCCGGAACTGTGTCGAAACAAAGCTGGGGGGCACCTGCCCCAATTGCGGCGGCAATTTCGCAGCCCGCCCGATCCGCCCGGAAGGCAAGCTGGCGAAAAATCCGCCCTCCACCGTGCGCGTCTTGAAGAAAGATTGCGCGGCCTAGGCCGGCGTCGCCTTGGCCACGCCGGGCGCCACGTCCGGATCGTTCTCGACCTCTTTCAGCTTCTCGCGTGCCGCCGCGGCTTCGCGCTGCTTGTTCCACATCGAGGCGTAATGGCCGTTCTGCGCCAGCAGCTGTTCGTGGCGGCCGCGCTCGATGATGGTGCCGTGATCCAGCACCAGGATTTCGTCGGCGTCGATCACGGTGGAGAGGCGATGGGCGATCACCAGGCTGGTGCGATTGCGCGACACTTCATTCAGCGCGCCCTGGATTTCCCGCTCGGTGCCGGTGTCCAGCGCCGAGGTGGCTTCGTCCAGCAGAAGGATGGGCGGATTCTTCAGGATGGTGCGGGCGATGGCGACGCGCTGCTTTTCGCCCCCTGACAGCTTCAACCCGCGCTCGCCAACCATGGCGTCATAGCCCAGCGGCAGGTGGGTGATGAACTTGTCGATCTGGGCCAGGCGCGCGGCTTCGATGATCTCCGCCTCGGCGGCGCCGATCCGGCCATAGGCGATGTTGTAGCGGACCGTATCGTTGAACAGCACCGTATCCTGGGGAACGATGCCGATGGTGCTGCGCAGGGATTCCTGGGTCACGTCGCGGATGTCCTGGCCATCGATGGTCACGCTGCCGCTCTTGATGTCATAGAAGCGATACAGGATGCGGCTGATGGTGGATTTTCCCGCGCCTGACGGGCCCACAATCGCCACCGTCTTGCCCGCCGGCACGGTGAAGCTGATGCCTTTCAGGACAATGCGTTCGGGATCATAGGCGAACACCACATTGTCGAAGCGGATCTCGCCGCCCGACACCACCAGCGGTTGGGCGCCCGGCTTGTCCTGCACTTCGCGCGGCTGGTGCAGCAGGCGGAACATGGCTTCCATGTCCACCAATCCTTGCGTGATCTCGCGGTAGACCGTGCCCAGCAGGTTCAGCGGCTGGTAAAGCTGGATGACGATCAGGTTGGCGGCGACGAACTGGCCCAGCTTGACCTCGCCCGACTTGACCATCATGGCGGCCAGCACCAGCACCACACCTTGCCCTATGGCGATGATGGCAGCCTGTCCGGTGTTGAGGATGGAGAGCGAAGTCTGCGACTGGATTGAGGCGCGGGAATATTTCTCCATCGAGACATCATAGCGCCGGGTCTCGTGCTTCTCGTTGTTGAAGTATTTCACCGTCTCGAAATTCAGCAGGCTGTCCACCGCCTTGGTGTTGGCGTCGGTGTCGCTCTGGTTCATCTCGCGGCGAAAGGCGATGCGCCAGCGGGTGATGGCCACGGTGAACCAGCTATAGGCCGCCACCATCACGATCGCGGTCAGCGCCACCCAGATGTTGAAGGTGTAAAGCAGCAGCCCGGCATAGATCAGAACCTGGAAGATGATCGGGAACACCGAAAACAAGGCAAAGGACAGGATATTGTCGATGCCGCGGGTTCCCCGCTCGATGATGCGGGAGAGACCGCCAGTCTTGCGTTCCAGGTGAAAGCGCAATGACAAGGTATGGACATGCGCGAAGGTTTCCACCGCCACTTCGCGCATGGCGTGATACTGGACCTGGGCGAAGACGCCGTCGCGCAACTGGGCGAAGGCCTGCATCAGGATGCGCGAGGTGGCATAGGCCGCTATCAGCGCGATCACCACCCACAGCACGGCCGTTTGCGGCGTTGTGCCGAAGGCATCCACCGCGGCGCCCAGGAATTGCTGGGAGACGGTGGTGATGACGATGCCCAGCATCAGGAAGAAAATGCTGAAAATGACCCGCGCCTTGAGGTCGGGCCGGCCCTTGGGCCACAGATAGGGCATCAGCCGCCACAGCGGCCTGAAGGACGGCGCGCCGCTGCCTTCTTCGACCGGATGGGCCATGCTACTGACCCATTTTCCCGCCGCCAAAGGTCCAGAAGCCTGCGGCCATCGCAATCAGGGCCACGGCCCCCAGAATAAGCAACCAGCGCGGCACGCACTTCTCCTTTGGCATCGGCGGAGAACCTGTTTAGGAAGATGCCGCAATCGGCGCAACCCTGCTGGGACCATGGACAAGGCTGACACCCCGAAAAATGGTCCCGCGATCTGCGTTTTCTGCGGTTCCTCCTTTGGCACAGACCCGGCTTTTGGCGAGGCGGCACAGGCTATCGGTGCGGGAATCGCGCGGCTGGGCGCGCGGATGGTGTTCGGCGGCGGCAGCCCGGGGCTGATGGGCGTAACCGCGCGCGCCGCCCGCGAGGCGGGAACCGGGGTGCTCGGCATTCTGCCCGATTTCCTGCGCGCCGTGGAACCACCGCTGACCCAGGGCGAGATCACGGAGATCGTGCCAGACTTGTTTGTGAGGAAGCAGCAGCTGATCGCCCGCTCCGATGCCTTTGTCGTGCTGCCGGGGGGGCTTGGCACCTTTGACGAGTTCTTCGAAGTGCTGACCGCGGCCCAGCTTGGGGTCCATGCCAAACCCATCGTGGTGGTGAATGTGAACGGATATTTTGACGCATTGGACGCATTGTTGCGCGACACGGTACGAATGGGTTTTGCCAGCCAGACGGCCTTGGCACTCTATACCCTCGCCGACAGCGCCGAGGCGGCGCTCAGCTTTCTGAAAACCAGGCTATGACGCCCGAAATCAAGTTCGACGATTTCCTGAAAGTGGATGTGCGGGTCGGCACGGTGATCGCCGCAGAAGCCTTCCCTGAAGCGCGCAAGCCCGCCATCAAGCTGACCATCGATTTCGGCGCCGAGATCGGCACAAGGCGGTCATCGGCCCAGATCACCAAATATTATAAGCACGAAGAACTGGTCGGCACCCAGGTGGTGGCGGTGGTCAACTTCCCGCCCCGCCAGATCGGCCCGTTCATGTCGCAGGTCCTGACCCTGGGCGTGCCGGTGCCCAATGGCGGACGGCTGTTCTAGGCCTTCGCACCGTCGCGATGGAGCTTGTAGATGATGGAGTCCGTCAGCGCCTCGAAGGAGGCGTCGACGATATTCTCCGACACGCCCACGGTGGACCAGCGATTGCCCTTGCCGTCGGCGCTTTCCACCATGACACGGGTCACCGCCTCTGTGCCGCTGGTGAGGATGCGCACTTTGTAGTCCACCAGCCTGAGGTCGGCGAGAAAGGGCGAGTATTTCCCCAGATCCTTGCGCAGCGCCGCATCCAGCGCATTGACCGGGCCGTTGCCGGTACCGACATTCACCAGCTCCAGCCCCGCCACGTTCAGCCGCACCATGCCTTCCGACACGGTGGCGAAATCGCCTTTGGCATTCTTGCGGCGGTCGACGGTGACGCGAAAGGATTCCACCGCGAAATAATCGGGCACCTGGCCCAAGGCGCGCCGCGCCAGGAGTTCGAATGAGGCCTCCGCGCCGTCATAGGCATAGCCCCTGGCGGCCAGGCGCTTGATGTCTTCCAGCAGCCGGGCCACCCGCGCATCCTTGGGATCGAGCGTAATGCCGGCTTCCGCCAGCCGGGCCATCACATTGGAGCGGCCGGCCTGGTCCGACACCGGGATGATGCGCTCATTGCCGACGCTTTCCGGCTTCACATGCTCATAGGTGGCCGGATTCTTCAGCACCGCCGAGGAATGCAGCCCGCCCTTGTGCACAAAGGCCGACGGCCCGACATAGGGCGCGTAACGGTCGGGCGCGCGGTTGAGGATTTCGTCCAGCAGCCGCGAGACCGAGGTCAGGCGCGCCAGATTTTCGCTTGAGACGCCGGCCTCGAACTGCGAAGCGTACGGCTCTTTCAGCATCAGGTTCGGCAGCAGCGAGCAGAGGTTGGCATTGCCGCAACGCTCGCCCAGCCCGTTCAGGGTGCCCTGGATCTGGCGGGCGCCGCCGCGCACCGCCGCGAGGCTCACCGCCACGGCCTGCTCGGTGTCGTTGTGGGCATGGATGCCGAGGTTGGCGCCCGGCAGTTTCGCCTTGATCTCGCTGACCACGGCATAGGCGGTTTCCGGCATGGTGCCGCCATTGGTGTCGCACAGCACGATCCATCTGGCGCCGGCCGCATGGGCGGCGCGGATGCATTCCAGCGCATAGTCCGGATTGGCACGATAGCCATCGAAGAAATGCTCGGCATCGAACAGCGGCTCGCGCTTCCTGGCCACGACCGCCTCGATGGAGCGGGCGATATTGTCGACATTTTCCGCGCGGGGAATTTCCAGCGCCACATCCACCTGGAAATCCCAGGTCTTGCCCACCAGGCAGACGGCGGCGGCGGACGCTTCCAGCACCGGCGCCAGCGACGGATCGTTGGCGGCGCTGCGGCCGGAGCGCGCGGTCATGCCGAAAGCGGTGAAACGGGCATGTTTAAACGGCGGTGGCTCGGCAAAAAACGCCGTGTCGGTGGCGTTGGCGCCCGGCCAGCCGCCTTCGATGTAATCGATGCCCAGCCCGTCCAGCGCCAGGGCGATCTGGCGCTTGTCCTCGACGGAAAAATCCACGCCCTGGGTCTGGGCGCCGTCGCGCAAGGTGGTGTCGAAGATATAAAGGCGTTCGCGGGTCACTTCTTGATTTCCCACACTGTGCCTTGCGGCCCGTCTTTCAGCACAATGCCCTTGGCCAGAAGCTCGTCGCGGATGCGGTCGCTTTCGGCGAAATTCTTTGCGGCCTTGGCAGCCTTGCGCGCCTCGATGGCAGCGGCGATGGCAACCGTATCCACCTGCTGCTTGGCGGCGAGCTTCAACTGCACATTGGAAAAGCCCAGAAAGCCCAGGCCGCCGGCCAGCGCCACCTCGTCGGCCTGGTGCAGCGAGGCGATGGCAGCGGGGGTATTGAGGTCGTCGGACAAGGCAGCAAAGAACTCGCCGTCCGGCGCGGGATCGGCCAGCGGCTCGGTCACTTCATACCAGCGCTCCAACGTCTTCCAGCTTTCCCGCAAGCCCGCCAGGGTAAAGTCGATCGGCTGGCGGTAATGCGTGCGCAGCATGTTGAAACGCAGCACCTCGCCCGGCCAGTCAGCCAGGAGGTCGCGGATGGTGTAGAAGTTGCCCAGCGACTTGGACATCTTCTCGCCCTCTACCTGCAGGAAGCCGTTGTGCATCCAGACCTTGGCCAGCGGATGGCCGTGATGGGCGCCTTCGCTTTGCGCGATTTCATTCTCGTGATGGGGGAACTGCAGGTCGATGCCACCGCCGTGAATGTCAAACGTCTCGCCCAGATATTCGCCGGCCATGGCGGAACATTCGATATGCCAGCCCGGGCGGCCCCGGCCCCAGGGCGAGTCCCAGCCCGGCAACGCATCATCCGACGGTTTCCACAGCACGAAATCCATCGGGTTCTTCTTGTAGGGCGCCACT
>CANKIV010000053.1 GCA_947482125.1 Alphaproteobacteria bacterium | reverse complement strand
TTCATTCCCGGACGCCTGATCAATCTTGTGTCCGGCTATGTCTCCATCGAGCATGGCTACAAGGGGCCCAATCATGCCGCGGTCACGGCCTGCGCCACCGGCGCCCACGCCATCGGCGATGCGGCGCGGCTGATCGCCTTCGACGATGCCGATGTCATGGTCGCGGGCGGCGCGGAAAGCGCGGTGTGCCGGCTCGGCATCGCCGGCTTCAATGCCTGCCGGGCGCTCTCGACCGGGTTCAATGATACGCCCACCAAGGCCTCGCGTCCCTATGACAAGGACCGCGACGGCTTCGTGATGGGCGAGGGCGCTGGCATCGTGATGCTGGAAGAGTATGAACATGCCAAGGCGCGGGGCGCCAAAATCTACGGCGAAGTGACGGGCTATGGCCTGTCGGGCGACGCCTATCACATCACCGCCCCGTCGGAAGACGGCAATGGCGGTTATCGCGCCATGCAGATGGCGCTGAAGCGCGCCGGCATCTCCGCGTCGGACATCGATTACGTCAACGCCCATGGCACTTCGACCATGGCCGACGGCATCGAGCTGGGCGCGGTGGAGCGGCTGCTGGGCAATGCCGCCTCCAAGATCGCGATGTCCTCGACCAAGTCCTCCATCGGCCATCTCCTGGGGGCCGCCGGCGCGGTGGAAGCAATCTTCTGCCTCCTGGCGATGCGCGACGGCATCGTTCCGCCCACCATCAATCTGGACAATCCCGACGTCACCACCCAGATCGACCTGGTGCCGCACAAGGCCCAGAAGCGGGAGGTCAATGTCGCCATGTCCAACAGCTTCGGCTTCGGCGGCACCAATGCCGCGCTGATCGTCTCGAAAATCTAGATGCGCCGCTTCGCCGTTCTCCTGGTCTTGCTGGGAGTCATCGGGGCCGTCGCCTTTGGCTGGGTGCAGGCCTCCTGGGACCAGCCCGGCCCATCCGCCGGCGAGACGACCATCCTGATTCCGCCGGGCACCCGCGCCCATGCCGTCGCCCAGATGCTGGAGGACAGGGGCGCGGTCGCCAATGTCTGGCTGTTCGAGGTCGGACTTCGCACCCGGAAACTGGCCGACAAGATCAAGGCGGGCGAATATGCGCTTCCCGCCCGCGCCTCGATGGGCGCCATCACGGCGATCCTGGTCGAAGGAAAATCCATCCAGCACAAGCTGACCGCCGCCGAGGGCCTGACCAGCGACATGATCTGGAAGCTGGTTCAGAACGACAGCGCGCTGGAAGGTGATGCCGGACCGGTACCCGAGGAAGGCACCTTGCTGCCGGAAACCTATTTGTTCACCCGCGGGCAAAGCCGCGCCGGCCTGATCGGCCAGATACGCCGCGCCCAGGAGAAGTTCCTGGCGGCCCGCTGGTCCGGCCGCGCGGAAGGCCTGCCCTTCAGCACCATGCGCGAAGCGGTGATCCTGGCCTCCATCGTGGAAAAGGAAACCGCAGTCCCGGCGGAACGGCCCCATATCGCCAGCGTCTTCGTCAACCGGCTGAAGGTGGGGATGCGGCTGCAATCCGATCCCACCATCATCTACGGCCTGACCAGGGGGTATCCGCTGGGACGCGGCATCCGCCAGAGCGAGATCGAAGGCGCAACGCCCTACAACACCTATGTCATCGCCGGCCTGCCGCCCGGCCCCATTGCCAATCCCGGCAAGGACAGCCTTGCCGCCGTGCTCAATCCGCAGCAAAGCCAGGATCTGTTCTTTGTCGCCAACGGCAAGGGCGGCCATGCCTTCGCCGCCAGTATGAACGAGCATGCCCGCAACGTCGCCGCCTTCCGCAACATCGAGCGCGCGGCGCGGCGCGAGGTGCAGGCCAGCGAGGCGCTCAACGAACCTGCGAATGTGCCATTGCCGGATGCCATGCTGCCTGCCTTGCCCAAGCCGAAGCCCAAGCCCCGGCGGCGGCGCAGCCCCTGATCGCGTGACAGCAGAGCGGTGCGCGCGGTAAGTTCGCCCCGCACGCAGGAGTCGTTGATGACAGTCGCCAGCATGACGGGATTTGCCGAAAGTGCAGGCAGCCATGACGGGCTGCGCTGGCGCTGGGAAGCCAAGAGCGTCAATGGCCGCAGCCTGGACATGCGGCTGCGCACGCCGCCCGGCTATGACGGGCTGGAGCCGCCGGCGCGGCGGCTGGCGGGCGAGCGCTTCCAGCGCGGCTCCTTCCAGATATCCCTGACGGTCGAGACCGAGGCGAGCGCGCGCGGCCTTTCCATCGACGCCGCGGCGCTGGCCAGCGCCGTCAGGATCGCGCGCGAGGTTGCCGCCGAGACGGGCCTGGCGCCCGCGCGGGTGGACGGCATCCTGGCGCTCAAGGGTGTGATCGTTCAGGACGAGAGCGAAAGCCTGGACGAGAAGGCGCGTGGCCAGCGCGACGCGGCGATCCTGGAAAGCCTGGCCGTTGCACTGGACATGCTGGTCAAGGCGCGCGGCAATGAAGGCGCAAAGCTGGCGGCCTTGATGAATTCTCAGATTGGCGAAATCGAACGGCTGACTCAGGAAGCCGCCGGGCTGGCGGCGACGCAGCCCGAGGCGCTCCGGGCGCGGCTGTCGGCGCAGCTCGCCGAATTGCTGGCGGGCGCACCGGTGCCGCCCGACAGGCTGGCGCAGGAAGTGGCGCTGCTGGCGACCCGGGCCGATGTGCGCGAGGAACTGGACCGGCTAACCGCCCATGTCCAGGACGCCCGCGCCCTGATGGCGCAGGGCAAGGGCGTGGGCCGCAAGCTGGATTTCCTGGCCCAGGAATTCAACCGCGAGGCCAACACGCTGTGCTCCAAATCCTCGGACATCGCATTGACCCGCACCGGCCTCGCCCTTAAGGCGGTGATCGACCAGTTCCGCGAGCAAGCCCAGAATGTCGAATGACAATATCAGCCGCCGCGGCCTGATGCTGGTGCTGTCCTCGCCGTCGGGCGCGGGCAAGACCACCCTGTCGCGCCGGTTGCTGGAAAGCGACAGGAACATCTCGCTGTCGGTTTCCGCCACCACGCGCGCGCGCCGACCGACCGAACGCGAAGGTCTCGATTACTATTTCGTCTCCGGCGCGGAATTCGAACGCATGGCGCAGGGGGGCGAGTTCCTGGAGCATGCCAGCGTGTTCGGCAACCGCTATGGCACGCCGCGCGCTGTAGTGATGGACGAACTGGGCCTGGGGAAAGACATTCTGTTCGATATCGATTGGCAGGGGACCCAGCAGCTCAAGGAAAAGATGCGTGACGATCTGGTCAGCGTCTTCATCCTGCCGCCCAGCCATGCCGAGCTGGAGCGGCGTCTGAAAAACCGCGCCGAAGACAGCGACGAGATCGTGGCGGGCCGCATGGCCAAGGCCGCGGACGAGATCAGCCATTGGCCCGAATATGATTATGTCGTGGTCAACAGCGATGTCGAAAAGGCGCTGGCCGACATCCAGGCGATCCTGAACGCCGAACGCCTGCGCCGCAGCCGCCAGACCGGGATTTCCGAATTTGTCGGGCGGCTGGTCTAATCGTATCGTTATATTTTTTTCATTCTATTTGAACCGCAGAAATTTGAGGAGGCATATTATGCCGGACAATTCCAATTCACGGCGCGTCATCCTGGGTGCGCTTCTTTCGCTCGCGCCTCTGAAGGCCGCCGCGCAATTTCAGCTGCCCAGGGAAGCCGGCGATTTCCTGATCGCAAGGTCGGTGCCGGCGCGGCAGGAAGCGTTCCCGCCGGCGCGGCGCTGAGCCAGAACCAGATCGGCGCGGGACTGAAGGATGCGATGAAGGTCGCGTCGCGCCGGGTGATCGGCCAGGTCGGCAAGCCTGACGGCTTCTTCCGCGATCCGGCCATCCGCATCCCGCTGCCGGGCCCGCTGGAACAGATTGCCCAGCCGCTGCGCACGGTGGGCGCCAGCTTCCTGCTGGATGATCTGGTGCTGCGGATGAACCGCGGCGCCGAACAGGCCGCGCCCAAGGCACTGAACATCTTCGTGGATGCGGCTTCCGGCATGACGTTCGACGATGCACGGGGCATTCTCACCGGGCCGCAGGATTCGGTGACCCAGTATTTCCAGCGCACCTGTTCGGATTCCCTGACCGGTTCTTTTACCCCCATCGTGCGCTCAAGCCTGAACGGCGCCGGCGCGATGCGGGCGCTGCAGTCGGTGCAGGATCGGGCCAACCGGATACCATTTCTGGGCCAGGCCGCCGGCGGTTTTGATCTGATCTCCTTCACCGTCGCCCGGGCAATGGACGGGCTGTTTCATTATCTGGCGGTGGAAGAGCGCGAAATCCGCACCGATCCGGTGGCGCGTTCCACCAATCTGCTGCGCAGCATCTTCGGCTGATCAGTTCAAGGCCCGCGCCAGCGCCGCAAACTGCGCGATGGTGAGGTCCTCGGGACGCGCGGTGGGATCGATGCCGGCCTTTGCCGCCAGGGCTTCGCCGCCCAGGGCTTTCAGGCTCTGGCGCAGCATCTTGCGGCGCTGGCCGAAGGCGGCGGCGGTTATTTTCTCCAGGTCGCAAAGCGCGGCGGGCGCCAGCGGTTCGTGGCGCGGCTCCAGCCGCACGATGGAAGACGTCACCGAGGGCGGCGGCACGAAAGCCTGCGGATTGACGTCGAACAGGATTTTCGCGGTGCAGCGCCACTGGGCCAGTACCGACAGCCGCCCGTAATGTTCGGTGCTGGGCTGCGCGACAATGCGCTGGGCCACTTCCTTCTGGAACATCAGGGTCAGGCTGGCCCAGAGCGGCGGCCAGCTTTGCGCCGTCAGCCATTTGATCAGCAGCGCGGTGCCGACATTGTAGGGCAGGTTGGCGGCGACACGCGCTCCCGGCGGCAATATCTCCGCTTCGTTCAGCGCCATGGCATCGGCGGAAATCACTTCAAGCCTTCCCGGCCAGGCGGCGGCGATCTCTTCCAGTGCGGGCAGGCAGCGCGCGTCGCGCTCGACGGCGATCACCTTGTCGGCGCCTTCGGCCAGCAGTGCGCGGGTCAATCCGCCGGGGCCAGGACCCACTTCGTAAAAAGTCCCGCCGCCTTCGGCGCCCGCTGCCCGCGCAATCTTGCCCGTCAAGTTGAGGTCGAGCAGGAAGTTCTGGCCCAGCGATTTTTTCGCCGCCAGGCCGTGCGCCGCGATCACTTCGCGCAAGGGGGGCAGTTTGTCGGACACGGTTTTATCTGGACCTGGCATCGGCCATATCCGCCGCCATCCGCAGCGCCGCGATCATGCTGCGGGCATCCGCCTTGCCGGTGCCGGCAATGTCGAAGGCGGTGCCATGGTCTGGCGAGGTGCGCACGATGGGAAGGCCGAGGGTGACATTCACCCCGTCCCAGAAGCTCAGGGTCTTGATCGGGATCAGCGCCTGGTCGTGATACATGCACAGCGCCGCGTCGTAGGTCTTGCGCGCTTCCTCGTGGAACAGCGTGTCGGCCGACAGCGGCCCTCGCACCGCAAAGCCGCGCGCCTTCAGGGCTGCTATGGCGGGCGCGATCACGGCACCGTCTTCATCGCCCAGCACGCCGTCTTCGCCGGCATGGGGATTCAGCCCGGCCACCGCCAGGCGTGGATTCAGAATCCCGAAATCACGGCGCAGGGTGGTCAGGACAATTTCTGCAGTCTCGAACACCGCCAGCTTGTCGATCGCCCTGGGCACCTCGGCCACCGGAATATGGATGGTCAGCGGCACCACGCGCAGCTTTTCACTGGCCAGCATCATCACCGCCCGGCGCGCGCCCGTCAGATGTGCGAGAAACTCGGTATGGCCGGGGAAAGCGAAGCCCGCGCCGGCCAGCACCGCCTTGTTGATGGGCGCGGTCACCAGGGCGGCGGCGTTTCCCGCCATGCAGGCCTTCACCGCGATCTCGATCGCTTCGGTCACGCACGCCGCATTGGCGCTGTCCGGCTTGCCGGGGCTGCGCACGGCCCGCGCGGTGGTGGGTATCAGCGCATCCTTGTGGCCTGCGAAAATATCGGCATCGCCCACCAGTTTCAGGGGGTGCCCGCCAATCTCTCCGCCAAAATGTTCAAAGGCGGCAAGGGCGACTTCCGGCCCGATACCAGCCGGCTCGCCCATGGTCAGGAGAATGGGAAGTTTGCTGCCCTTACCGGATGAGGGCATCTGGCTTGCGGTCGTCGCGCACCTGGATATTGGAGGCCCGCTTCAGGTCGCGCAGATAGCGCCGTGCCAGGGCGGAAATCTGGGTCTGGAACAGCTGGTCTTCGATCTGCTGACGGGTCGGCATCACATAGGCGGTCTTGATCTCGGGCCGCTTGTCGCAGCGCACGATCAGCTCGATGCCCGCTTCCGACATGAACGGCGCCGCCGCATCGCCCGAACGGCTGTTTTCCATCGCCTTCTGAATCTGGGGGCTGAGTTCATCCAGCTTCACATTGCCCAGATTCATCCAGACAGTGCCCTTCATCTGCTTGTGGACCTCTTCCAGCTGGACGCAGCCGTTGAAGCGCTGCTGCAGCTGGACGACCACCGCCATGATGTTGTCGAGTTCGGCCTTTGGGCTTTTCGGATTGACCGGAAACAGCAGGCGGGCCAGCGGCAGTGTGCCGGCGGGGCCGGTGACGCCCGTAGGTGCGGTCTCGATCTTGGTGCCCAGCGGCTCCTGGCGTTCGCGCAATCCCAGAATGTAATAGCCGCCCGCGGAGCGGATGGGCTCGCTCATGCCGCCCACTTCCATCTTGGCCAGGGCACTGTTCAGTTCTGGCGCCAGCTGGCCGTCATTGATCCAGCCCATGTCGCCATTGGTTGCTGCGGTGGGATGCTGGCTGAACTGACGGGCCACCATCGAGAAGGGGGCGCCCTGGTGCAGCTGCTTGAGGATCTCCTCGGCGTCCTTCTTCACCTTGGCGTCCTGCTCGGGATTGTCCACGGGCAGGAAAATTTCCATCACGCGGTAATGCGGCTTGTTGGCGCCTTCGGCATGGCGCTGCAATTCCGCGGTCACCATCTCCGGCGTGACGTTCACGCGGTCGCCATACTGGTCCTGCACCGCCTTCATCCAGGCGATGGAGGCGGTTATCTGGGAGCGCAGCGCCTCTTCGCTGGCCCCGGCGGCGGTCAGGGTCTGGCGCAGCGCCTGTATGGTGAACTTGTTCTCGGCCATCATCGCATTGATGCGCTTGTCCACCTCGACCGGGCTGACGGTGATTTTCTTCTTCACCGCTTCCTGCAACTGGATCTTTTCCGATTCCAGGCTTTCCAGGATCTGTTCGCGGATGCGCTTCTTCTGTTCGGGGGTCAGCTGCTGGGTAATGCCGGAGGTGGCCAGGTACAGCGCCACGCGCTGGCGGACCTCATAGTCCGAAATTGATTCGTCATTGACCGTGGCGACGATGGAATTGGAATCGTCGGGGTTGCCTTCCGGCTCGGCCGGCGTCGCCGGTGCGTCGTTGTTCTTGGCTTCCTGTATCACGGGCGCGGTATCGGCGGCGGCCGGTGCGGAAACAGGCGCGGCGGCGGCAGGCGCTGCGGCCGGCGCCGTGGCGACAGGCGCGGGCGCCACGGGATCGCCGGCCGTGGGCGCGGCGACGTCATCGGTGGTCGGGGCGTCGGACTGCGCCGCCGGGGCCGGTGCGGGCATGGGCTTGACCGGGGTAGCTTGGGCTTGCCGGGCCGGCAAAGGCGGGACCGCTGGTGCACGCGTGAAGCCATCCTGCGCCAGGCAGGGCGTGTTGGCCCAGATCAGCGCTGCAGCGCCCAGCAAGAGACTGTTGGTAATTCGCATCGACAATTTTTTGGACCGCAAGGCCAAGGATCGCTTCCATCGCCGAAAACCGGCGTTTGCCCCCTAACCCGCTGCCAAAATAAAGAATTTTGCGCTGCAATCAAGGCGCGGCAGCCCCAGGGGGGTCAGGGGTGGCTCAGGGCGAAGACATCCCGGGGAAACAGGCTGAACGGCTGGATCGCATTATCGCCGGTTTTCAGGGCAAAGCGCAGAATCACCGAGGTGGAGGGCGGAAGGCCCAGAACCGCGTCCTGGGTGTATTTGCGCCGGTAGGCCAGGGAAATGGCCAGGCATTCGTCCTCATAGCCCAGCCCATACTCGGTATTGAGGAACTTTTCCGACAGCAGGTCGCGCTGCCCGGCCACGAAGACCTGCCAGTTGCGCCAGACATTCAGGTCGACCTGGGCGTTGATTTCCTCGCGGCTGGGCAGGCCCAGGGTGACGAGCGCTGTGGAGGGAAGCTGGACATAGCTGATCTGGACCGAGGAGCGGGCATAGGTGCCGGTGACATAGACCTCGTGGCGGCGAATCGTGCCGTTGCCCCGGTCCATGTCGATGCGGTCGGTGATGTCGAGATGGGGGAACTTGACCGAGAAGCTGCCCACGACGTCGGATGACGTGCCGCTGTTGCCCGAGAAGGCCGAGAACAGCGGATCGGGCTTCAGGCGATAGGTCTGCCCCACCTGGGTCTGCACCTTGCCGCCGGGAAACAGCGCTTCGGCCATCACGCCGACATTGGCGCGCGGTCCGGTTTCGATCAGGTCGTAGCCGGGCACCTTGTTGAAGCTGAAGACGTTGTTGTCGTCGAATTCGTAATCGTTGGAATCTTCGATGCGCAGTCCCGCCGGATTGCTGCCATGGGGCTGGGCGATGAACTGCGCGATGGGCGAGACGATATACGAGCGCCCTCCGCCGCCCTGGGCGACAAAGGGCCAGCGCCAGTCGATCGCCGCATAGGCGGTGCCGCGATTTACGGTGTAGTCACTGGCGGGTGTGGTGGCCGCCGCCGGATTCTCGAAACGATAGCCATCGCCGCGCGCATTCAGCACCAGCGTCCAGAGCTGGCCATTGCCCAGCACGAAGGGCCGCTTCCAGTCCGCCTCGGCGGTGAGGCGCTGGCCGTTGCGCCCCGTGCGGCGGCCGATGGAGACGCCGTTGAGGTCGAAGCGGAACGAGCCGCCGGCGACCTTTCGGGTGGGAATGAAGGACGCTTCCAGCCTGGGCAGGATGTAGGGAATGCGGGATTGCACATCGGTCGAGCGCAAGCTTTCGAAATAATAGCTGGTGAGCGCGAAGCGCGAACGCCCGGGCGTGCCTTCCAGGAAAATGTCGCTGACCAGCCGGTCCAGATACGAGATGTCGTAGAACCGCATATAGGCATTGTTGCTGGCGGTCTGGACATCGAAGCCGGCGCGCCAGTTCTGGTTGAATGACTGGCGGCCCGAACCGAACAGATGGCCATAGGTCTGGGCGCCGGCCGTGCCGGCCAAACCGCCATTGGGATTGTGGGCGCCGCTGCCCTGCAGCCACAGCCCGCCATTGTTCCAGCGGGCGCGATATTCCGCTTCCAGCAACTGGCCGCCCTTGGCGGAGACCATGGGCGACAGGGTCATGTCCTGGGTCTGGCCCAGCGCGATATAGACCGGTGCGCGCAGGAAATAGCCGATCTTGGTGGAGTTGCCGCCTTCGGGCGTCAGGAGGCCGGTGGCATAGCGCACCGTGGGGTCGGGCACCGAGAAGGTCGGCAGCCACGCCACCGGCACGCCTGCGACTTCCATGACCGCGTTGCTGAAGCGCACCTTGTGCTTGAGCTGGTCATAGACCACGCGCTCGGCCTTGACCTGCCACAGCGGCGTGCGGCTGCCCTTTTTCTCGCAGATGGTGCAAGGCGAATAGACGGCGCGATGGGCGATCACCATATTGCCGTCGATGCGCTCGGCGCCGCGCGCCGCAAGGCGTCCGGTCTTGCCGATCAGTGCGCCGAAGCCTCGCAGCGCGCCGTCGCGCATGTGATCGGTGAGAACGACCTGGTCGGCGAAGGCGACATTGCCGCGGGTGTCGGCCATGGAGACATGACCGCGCGCTGTCACCTTGTCGCTGGCCTGGTCGTATTCCACCCGGTCCGCCATCAGGGTGCGCCCCTGATCCGAAATCTCGACATGGCCGACCGCCGATACGACCTTGCGTTCATCGTCATAGACGATCTCGTCGGCCTGCAGGAGGATCGGGCCCTGCATTTCGGCGGGCTTGGTGGCGGTTCTGGGAGGGGCCGCCCTGATCTGCGCCGCGGCCTGGGCCATGAGCGGAATCAGGGCGCAGGCGCCCAGCGCCGCAAGCCGCACGGCGGAGGAGGGCATCAGCCGTCCTCCTGCGCGAAGACCAAAGTCATGCCGATCAGGATGGAAGCCAGCGCCGGCGCGGTCGCCGCCAGCAGGATCGGCACCGCGCCGCTGCGCCCCAGCACGGTGGTGAGATCCTGGAAGAAAAAGACGCCGAACCCGGCAGCGGCGCTGAACAGTATGACCTTGGTCATGCCGATATCGCGCCCGGACCGCATGGAAAAGCTGGCGGCCATGAACACCATCGCCGCGAACAAGGCGGGCAGAGCGTAGAGGGTGTAGAGGTAAAGCTGATACTTGGTCGCCGAGAAGCCCGCCGCCTGGGCGGCGCGGATATAGCCGGGCAGATCCCAGAAGGACAGCGTGTCGGGCGAGGCCGAGCTTTCCACAATCTGTTCCGGCGTCAGGGTGGTGGACAGGCGATAGCTGGCATGTTGCACCGGCGATCCGGCCGCGCCGGACACAAAGGCGTCGTTCATCACCCAGTAACCGTCATGGAGCTGCGCCGACTTGGCGTCGATGCGGCCGGTGAAGCGGTCGCCCGCGCCATAAAGAAACACCACGACGTCTTCGAGATGCTCGCCCTGCCGGGCGACGCGCAGGGCGTGGATCACGGACTGGCTTTTTTCATCACCCTGGCGCAACCACAGCCCGTTCATCGAGACGGACAGCTGGGATTCCTGGCCCTTGACGTAACGCGCTTCCAGCCCGGCGAATTCTGAGAACATGCGCGCCGAGATCGGCGTGAACAGCGTCACCACAAACACGCCGATCAGCACAGCCACGGTGAGTGGCGGCATCAGGATATCCCAGGCCGACACGCCCGCCGCCCGGGTCGCGACCAGTTCCCGGCTGCGCGACAGCCGGACGAACGTGGCGACGCCACCGCCCAGGATGGCAAAGGGCAGCATCTTCTGGCCCAAATTCGGCAATTGCAGCACCGCCATGCCGATGGCCACGGAGGTCGAGACATTGTGTCCGGCCGTGCGGTTGAGCAGGTCCACAATGTCGATGGAAAGCGCCAGCATCAGGAAGATGCCATAGACCACCGCGACCCCGATCAGGAATTGCACCGCCAGGTAGCGGTAAAGCGTCCAGGACCAGCTCATGCCGGGACCTGGGTCTTGTGCCGCGCCAGCAGGGCCAGCAGGGAGGTGGGGCTGTAGCCCGCCATCACGGCGATGGCGCCCGCCGCACCTATTGCCGGCAGAAGATAGAACACCGCCGCCACCGGGGGATGACGCTGCGCCAGCCCCATGATGCCGTAACCGGCGATGCGCAGGCCCGCCGCCACCAGGCTCGCCATGGTCAGGCGCAGGGCGACGCTGCCGCGTTGCCGCCGGCCACGCACCACCGCCGCCAGGGCGATCAGGCCAAAGGCGATGGCGTAGAGCGGTTGCGACAGGCGGTAATGGGCTTCGGCGAAGAACTGATTGCGGATTCTCTCCGTCACGCCCTGTTTTTCCGACGGCCAGAATAGCTCGCCCAGATAGCGTTCCTGGATCTTGCGCAAGGTGTTGCGGGTGGGGCCGGAAAACTGGTCGAGATTGATGGTGTGGCTTTTGTAGTTCAGCACCGAAAGCTGCTTGCCGCCCTGGGCACTCATCTCGACAGTACCGTCCAGCATGATCAGCCGCGTGCCCAGCGGCGTCTGGGCCAGGATGCCTTTTTCCGCCAGATAGGTGACGGGACGTTTCCTGTCGCGATTGTCGTGCACCAGGATGCCCTGGATCTCGCCATTGCCGCCCAGCCGGCGGATGAAGACCGTCAGTCCCTGGGTCGGCGTATTGAAGTCGCCTTCATTCAGCAGCGCGCCGGCCATGTCGGCGCGGATGTCCAGCACCTTCTCGCTCAGCGACCGCTGGCCCGCCGGCATCAGCCACAAGGCGCACAGATAGGTGAACGCCATCACGATGGCCGCCGCCGCCAGCACGGGCATCGCCAGCTGGCGCAGCGAAAATCCCGCGCTGGACATCGCCACCAGCTCGCTCTCGCTCGACAGGCGATGCAGGGTGAACAGGGTGGCGAAGAAGAAGGCGATGGGCATGATGATCATCAGCAAGGTCGGCAGCAGCAGCAGGATCAGATAGAGGAAGGTGGGGCCCGACTGGCCGCGGTTGATCACCAGGTCGAGCAGCGGCAGGATGGAGACCAGCCAGATCACGCTGGTCAGCAGGAAGGTCAGCATCGCCACCGGGCCCAGCAGCTGGCCCAGCACATAGCGGGACAGGCGCGGCGGGCGCAGGGCGCCTGCCAGCCATCCCGGCGCTTGGGCGCGCGCGCTTGCCATGGTCATTCGCACCTGTGTTGGCGCACCCTTCTTGGAGGTCGGCGTGGATT
>CANKIV010000052.1 GCA_947482125.1 Alphaproteobacteria bacterium | reverse complement strand
AGGGATTCGGCAAAACGCTTCAGGCTCCACAGCGCCACGGCGCGGTTGTTCAGGCTTTCCGCGTAATCGGGGCGCAGCGCCAGCGCCTGGTCGTAGCTGGCCAGGGCCTCGCCCATGCGCCGCAGTTCGAACAGGATGACGCCGCGATTGTTATGGGCTTCGGCAAGGCCGGGATGCAGCGCCAGTGCCCGTTCCACGCTGGCCAGCGCCTCGACCAGCCGCTTCATATCCTTCAGGGTGAGGGCGCGGTTGTTCCAGACATCCGGAAAATCGCGCGCCACCGCCAGCGCGCGGTCATAGCTGGCCAGTGCCTGGTCGTAGCGCCCCAGGTCCGACAGGATCACGCCACGGCTGCTCAGGGCTTCGGCATAATCGGATTTCAGCGCCAGCGCCTGTTCGGTCGCGGCAAGCGCGTCCTCCAGCCGCCCCATGTCGCGCAGCACCTGGCCGCGCTTGGCAATCACCGCGACATAATCGGGCTTGACCGCCAGGGCCCGGTCGTAACTGTCCAGCGCTTCGGCGAAGCGCCCCAGGGTTTTCAGCACATTGCCGAAGTTGGACAGCATCTCCGGCGCGTCGGGCCGTATCGTGAGCGCCTGGCCGATCAGTTCCAGCGCCTCGCTGTTGCGGCCCTGCTGCGCCCGCACCACCCCCAGCAGGTGCGGGGCGCCCGACTCACGCGGGGATGCGGCCATCAGCTGCAGGTACAGGCGCTCCGCATCCGCCAGATTGCCGGCCTGGTGGAAAGCGATTGCCTGGCTGAGGACAGATTGCGGGTTCATGGCCCGTTCTAGATCAAGCAACACGAACACGGCAACAGCGGGCGGATGTCCGGGACATGGCTATCTAACGGTTATCATTCGCAATCTTGCAGTAGCGAAGAACCTGCGGGAGTTGGCAAGTGTGGGGCGCTGTGGTCTGCTGTGTCCAAAGGGAATGGGCCTGCTGCGATGTGGAAGACATTGGTTCTCGCCGCTGCTGTATTGCTGGTGACCGCCGCGCCGGAGTTGATTCCGCTGCGTGCCGCGCCCGAGCCCAAAGCGCTGCCCGATGCGCGACCCGCCAAGCCGACGCCCGACACGTTCGCGGCAGTCTGCCGTGACGATGAGGTGCTGAACCGGCCCGCCGATCCCGCATGGGTGAGCCAGAGCTTCATCGGCGACAATTGCCAGGCACCGAAGCTGCCCGCCGTCATCGACGGCGCCAAGGCCAGCCGCGAGAAGATCGTGGCCGGCATGGCGGCCGCGAAAAATTATGCCGCTGCGGCCGATGCCTTCCAGCGATGCGTCAGCGATTTCGTCGCCGAGCGCAAGGCGAGAAACGCACTGAGCCCGGCGCAGGTCATCATCCAGAATCATCGGATATTGGTCAGCCAGCGGGCCAAGGAAACAGCCACGAGCCGGATGCAGATGGCCATCATGGCCTTCAACGAATATGGCAGTGGTTGTCCAATGTAAGGGTCAAGGGCCGCCCGTAAAAACGGTCCGCAAGGGGAGGGGTTTCATGAGGTCTTTCAATCTTTCACGGAAATTGTTGATGGGCGCGGGCCTGGCGGGTCTGCTGACGGCGGGCCTTGGGCCGGTCGCGCTGAACCAGAACTGGATCGGCGATGCCAAGGCGCAGGCTGCCGGCGATGTGATGGTGCCCTGGTTCGAGGCCGATCCCTATTGGCCCAAGCCGCTGCCCAATCACTGGATCCTGGCCATGACCATCGGCCTGGACGTGGACAAGAAGGACAATGTCTGGGTCTTCCACCGTCCCCAGACGCTGGAGCAGAAGGAATCCTATGCCACCCGCAAGGAAGCGGACTGCTGTACCGCGGCGCCCGACGTCCTGCAGTTCGATCCCGCCGGCAATCTGATCCGCCACTGGGGGCGTGCCGAGAACAGGGGCAAGGGTCATGACTGGCCCAGTTCCAACCATGGCCTCACCGTCGGACCGGATGGCAATATCTGGCTGGGCGGCAATGGCGCCTACCAGCCGCGCCCGGACCCGGGCAGCGCGGCGCAGTTCGCGGACACCCCCGCCGCGCCGCCGCCGCTGTATGCCGGTGGCGGGGTCGGAAAGTATCACGACAGCTTCATCGTGAAGTTCACCCCGGACGGCAAGTATCTGGGCCAGATCGGCAAGGCCAATGCCAGCAAGGGCAGCCTGGACACCCAGAATGTGCGCGGCGTCGCCCAGATTCGATTCCAGAACAACGAGATGATCCTGGCCGACGGATACGGCAACAAGCGCGTTTCGGTGTGGGATGCCACCACCTTGAAGTTCAAGCGCATGTGGGGCGCCTATGGCAAGAAACCCGACGACACGCCCATCCCGCATTACGATGTGAACTCGCCGCAGTTCGGCAATCCCATGCATTGCGCCCAGCCGTCCAATGACGGGCTGATCTATGCCTGTGACCGCACCAACAACCGCATCCAGGTGTTCAAGACCGACGGCACCTATCTGCGCCAGCACATCGTCAAACCCAACACCCGGGGTGACGGCGCGCCGTGGGAAATCGCCTTCTCCCGCGATCCGCAGCAGAAGTTCATGTACATCTCGGATGGCGCCAATGCGGTGGTTCATGTCTATGACCGCGCCAGCATGAAGGAGCTTTACTGGTTCGGCGGCGGCGGCCGTCAGCCGGGGCAGTTCTATGCGGTGCACAGCATCGTCACCAACACCAAGGGCGACATCTACACCACCGAGACCTATCGTGGTCAGCGGGTGCAGAAGTTCACCTATAAGGGGATGATCAAGCTCAGCGACCTGATCAAGAAGGGCGTGGTCGGCGGCAGCCGCATCAACCCGTAAGCCGTTGGGGGCGGAGGGGTAAGGCCTCTCCGCCGCCTTCCCAAAGGGACTTGCGGACGCGGCAGGCCGTACTAGGATTGTGCCTGGATTGCTTAAAGGACATGTCGTGGCCAAGAAAGTGACCAAGGCGCCCGCCAAGAAACCGGCAGCAAAAAAGCCGGCACTTGCCGCCAAGGCCAAGGCCGCAGCGCCCGCCGCCACACAGGCTGCTCCTGCCGCCAAAGAGGCTGCTCCCGCGCCCGGGCCGGCAAAACCCAAGGCGCCGGTGCTGCCGCCGCGGCCTGTACCGGCCCACCAGCAGTTCCTCAGCAAGGGCGGCCTCAAGCCGCAGCACATGATGAAGGCGCGGATAATCCGGCATCAGGGCCGCTGATTTCGACCTTCGGGCATGAATTAATGGAAATCCGGGAGGTTAGCTGCTAGGCAACCCCGGAAAATCCCTCATATTTCGAAGCCATGATTCACCTGCCAGACCTCACACGCGCCCTTCTGCGTTACCGCGAGCCCGACCTGTGGCGCGCCCTCTTCGAGGTGTGCGTTACCGCCATGCCCTTGGGCCTGCTTTGGCTGCTTATGTGGCTGTCGCTGGACGTGGGCTACTGGCTGACGCTTCTGCTCGCCATACCCACTGCCGGCTTCATGGTGCGGCTGTTCATCATCCAGCATGACTGCGGCCATGGTGCTTTCTTCCAGCAGCGTGCCGCCAATGCCTGGCTGGGCCGCGTGCTGGGGGTGCTGACCCTGACACCTTACGAGTACTGGAAGCGCAATCACGCCATCCATCATGCCACCTCGAACAATCTGGATCGCCGGGGCATCGGCGACATCGATACCTTGACAGTGGACGAGTATCGCGGCCGGTCGCTGTGGAGCCGCTTCCTCTATCGCTGTTACCGCAGTGCGCCGGTCATGTTCGTGATTGGCCCCGCCTACATGTTCTTCCTGCAGCATCGGCTGCCCTTCCATCAGTGGCGGGACGGCTGGGGCCCCTGGATCAGCACCATGGCCACCAATGCCGCCATCGCCGCAACGGCGGCCGGCATGATCTGGCTGGTGGGGCTGGGGCCGTTCCTGATGGTGCATCTGCCGGTGATGCTGCTGGCCGCCTCCATGGGGGTCTGGCTGTTTTATGTGCAGCACCAGTTTGAAAATACCGTGTGGGTGCGGACCGGTTCCTGGGCGCATCAGGACGCCGCCCTGCTGGGCAGTTCCTATTACGACCTGCCGGCATTTCTGCATTGGATCACCGGCTATATCGGCATCCACCATATCCACCATCTCAACAGCCGGATTCCCTATTACCGTCTCCCCGGGGTGCTGCGCGATTTTCCCGAGCTCAAGACCGTCGGCCGACTCACCATCCTGGAAAGCATCCGCACCGCCAGGCTGGCGCTGTGGTGCGAGCGGCAGAAGAAGATGATTCCCTTCAAAGGCGCGCTTTCACAATAGACGCCAGCAACGGCGCGAGAACGAACAGGGGGATTTCGATGGGCAAGGTTGCCATTGTCGGCGCGGGTTTTGTCGGACGCGCCTGGGCCATCAGCTTCGCCCGCGCCGGCCATGACGTGGCGCTGTGGGATGAGCAGGCCGACGCAGCCCAAAAAGCCCTGTCCTACATCGAAGGTGTCCTGCCGGACCTGGTGGCCAACGATCTGCTGAATGGTGCCACCGCCGCCGCAGTGCGCGGCCGCATGCGTGCCGCCGCGACGCTGGAAGAGGCGCTGGCGGGCGCCGACCATGTTCAGGAAAACACGCCCGAGAATGTGGAGATCAAGCGCAAGGTTTTTGGGCGATTGGACGCCCTTGCCGGGCCTGACACCATCCTGGCGAGTTCGACCTCGGCGATCCTGCCATCGCATTTCACGGAAAACCTGAAGGGCCGGGCCCGCTGCCTGGTGGTCCATCCGATCAATCCGCCCTATCTGATCCCGGCCGCGGAAGTGGTTCCCGCGCCCTGGACCGATCCCGGCGTGGTGGAGCGCACCGCCGCCTTCCTGCGCGCCGCGGGCCATGCCCCCATCGTGATGAAGCGCGAACTGGACGGCTTTGTGATGAACCGGATGCAGGGCGCATTGCTGGAAGAAGCCTTCCGGCTGGTCGAGGGCGGCTATGCCAGCATCGAGGATGTCGATATCGGCATCCGCGACGGCCTGGCGCTTCGCTGGTCCTTCATGGGGCCGTTCGAAACCATTGATCTCAATGCGCCCGGCGGCGTGCGCGACTATTGCCAGCGTTACGAGCAGATCTACAAGCGGCTGCATCCCAGCACCCAGACGCGCGCCGACTGGAACGGCCCGGTGCTGGACGTGATCGAGAAGGAGCGGCGCAAGCTGTTGCCCGCCGACAAGCTGCAGGATCACCAGGCCTGGCGCGACCGCCGCCTGATGGCCCTGGCGGCGCACAAGCGCCGTGCCGACAAAGACAATCCGCGCAAATAACAAAGGCCAGATACATGGACCTGAAGGACAAAGTCATCATCACCTGCGCCGTGACGGGTGCCATCCACACCCCGTCCATGTCGCCGCACCTGCCGGTGACGCCGGAGGAAATCGCCGCAGCCGCCGTCGGGGCGGCGGAAGCCGGCGCGGCCATCGTTCATCTGCACGCCCGCGACCCCGAAACCGGCAAGCCCGACCAGACGCCGGAAGCCTTTGCCCGCTTCCTGCCGCGCATCAAGCAGGCGACCAATGCGGTGATCAACCTGACCACCGGCGGCGCGCCCTACATGACCGTGCAGGAGCGGGTGAAGCCGGCGGAGCAGTTCAAGCCGGAAGTCGCCTCGCTCAACATGGGCTCGATGAATTTCGGCCTGTTCCCCATGCTGAACCGGTTCAAGGATTTCAAGCATCCCTGGGAACGCGAGGCGCTGGAAGGCTCGCGCAATCTGGTGTTCCGCAACAGCTTTGCCGATATCGAATTCGTGCTGCAGACGCTGGGCGATTCCGGCACCCGTTTCGAATTCGAGTGCTACGACATTTCCCACCTCTACAACCTGTCGCATTTCCTGGAGCGCGGGCTGGTCAAGCCGCCTTTGTTCGTGCAGTCGGTGTTCGGCATCCTGGGCGGCATCGGCCCGCACCCCGAAGACGTGCTGCACATGAAGCGCACCGCCGACCGGCTGTTTGGCAACCAGTACAAATGGTCGGTGCTGGGCGCGGGCAAGAACCAGCTCGCCATCGCGGCCCAGGCCGCCGCCATGGGCGGCAATGTTCGTGTCGGGCTGGAAGATTCGCTCTGGGCGGGCAAAGGCAAGCTTGCCACCTCCAATGCCGAGCAGGTGCGGCTGGTGCGCCAGATCATCGAAGGGCTGGGCCGTTCCATCGCCACGCCGGACGAGGCGCGCGAAATCCTGTCGCTCAAGGGCGCGGACCGGGTCGCGTTCTAGACCGCCGTCTAAAGCGTTGGGGCGCGTTTCTGCCAGTCGGTGGCGTTCTCCAGCGCCCAGCCGATGCGCAGCGCCATGGCTTCGTCGCCGCCGCGGCAGATGACCTGCAGGGACAGCGGCAGGCCGCCGCGCGTCATGCCGTTGGGCAGCGACAGGGCGCACAGGTCCAGGTAATTCACCCAGCGCGTGGACAGGGCCGGCGTGGTGCTCTGGTCCACTTCAGTGAGCGGGATCGCCGCCGTCATGGTGCTGGGCGACAGCACCGCATCCACGCCTTCCGTCCAGGCGGCATAAGCCTGCTTGGCCCGCTCGCGCGCGGCCAACACATCGCGGTACTGGCGCGCGGAAATGGACGCACCGGCCCGCACCCGGGGCCGCACCGCTTCGTCCAGGGGCAGGGCCGGATCGTCGACCAGATCGGCGCGCAGGGGATAGATTTCAGCGGAAATGATCCTGGCGACCAGATCGCCATTTTCCTTGAAGCTGGGCCCGCCTGACTTCAAATCCACGATCTCCGCGCCCAGGCCCGCCAGATCCTTCAGCGAGCGGTCATAGGCCGCCAGCATGTCGGCGCTGAACATGGCGCGTTCGGAATCCGGCATCCGCGCCAGACGCAGGCCCTTCACGCCGCGCCGCAGGGTATGCATCGGCGTGCTGGTCGGCAGGCTGGCGGTCAGCGGGTCCATGGGATCGCTGCCCTGCAGCAGCACCAGCAGGGTGGCGCAATCCTCCACGCTGCGGGTGATCGGGCCTGGTGTGTCCAGGGTCGGGCTGAGTGGCAGTACGCCATGGGTGCTGATGCGCCCGATGGTGGTCTTGAGACCGGTCAACCCGCACCAGGCGGCGGGAATGCGGACAGAGCCGCCGGTATCGGTGCCGATGGCCCAGGGCGCCATGCGCGCTGCCACGGCCACGGCGGAGCCCGAAGATGAACCACCCGGCGTGCGCGCCACCGACAGGTCCCAGGGATTCCACGGGGTGCCCATATGCTGGTTGGTGCCCCAGGCGCCATAGGCGAACTCCACGGTATGGGTCTTGCCCAGCACGATCATGCCCGCGCCGAGCAGCTTGTGCGCCAGGGTCGCGGTGTAGGTGGAGATGCGGTCGCGCCAGACGGCGCAGCCGCCGGCGGTGTGATGGCCCTCGAACTCGACCAGATCCTTGAGCGCGATCGGAATGCCGTGCAGCGGGCCGATGCCATGGCCGGAACGGATCGCCTTGTCGGCTGCCTCCGCCGCCAGCCGCGCCTCGGCACCATGGACATGGACAAAGGCCTTGAGCCGGGGCTCCAGCTTTTCGATCCGGGCAAGATGGGCTTCGACCACATCCACCGGTGAAAAGCGGCGCGCGGCAATGCCGCTGGACAGGGCGTGGACGGGAAGTTCGTGAAGACTGGTGGCCATTGTTCAATTTCCCACGATAAGGCGGACGATCAAATAGAAAATGGACGGCGCCACCAGGCAGCCAAAGCCGGTATGGAAGGTGGCGGTGAGGGCGCCATACGGCACCAGCCGCCGGTCGGTGGCGGCCAGGCCGGCCGAAACCCCGCTGACCGTGCCCATCAGGCCGCCGAACACCATCGCGGTGCGTGGGTTGTTGAGTCCGATCATCCCGGCCACAAAGGGCGTGCCGATCATCACCAGCACGGCCTTGAACACGCCGGTGGCGATCGAAAGGGCGATGACGGCGGAATCCGCGCCGATGGCGGCCCCCGTCACCGGGCCGACGATATAGGTCACCGCGCCCGCGCCAATCGTGGTCATGGAGACAGCGTCGGTATAGCCATAGGCGGCGGCCGCCAGCGCACCCACGATGAAAGGCAGGATGGTGCCCAGCACCAGCGCCACGGCGCCGATCAGCCCGGCCTTTTTCGCCTTTTCGACATCCACTTCAAAGGCCGTGGCGACGATGGCGAAGTCCCGCAACATGGCGCCACCCATCAACCCGATGCCCGACAGCATCGGAATGTCGGAAAGGCCGCTCTTGCCGCCGGTCACGATGCCGCCCCAGAACGCCAGCGCCAGCCCGATCATGATCGCAATGGCCGAGCCATGAACCCGGCCCATGGTCAGATATTTCGACAGCGCCGCCGACAGCCACATCACCAGCCCGACAAAGGCGAAGGCCGTCAGCAGGGCGTTGACCCGAAGGGCATGGGAGATGGCCTCAGCGATCATCGCACCACGCTCCCCAGCCCGTCCTGCTGGGCGACCTTGGGCGTGAGGGTGCCTTCCCGGGCCTCGATCTCGTCCATGGTCTCGGTCCGCCCGCTCATCCGGCTGATGAGGGCGACGGCGGCGAAGCAGGCCAGCACCGTTGCGATGGCGGCGATCGCCACCATGGGGCCGGATTCCACCGCCGCGACGACGTTCTGGTTGGCGGCCATGGCGACGACAATGGGAATGTAGAAGGCGGCCCAAAATCCGATGCCCAGCTTGATGCCCTCGTTGAGCAGTTTGCGCCGGACCAGCCAGTGACGGCCCGCGATCAGGAAAATCATGGCAAGGCCGACGCCGCCGACATTGGCCTTCACGCCCAGCATCATGCCCAGCAGGTCGCCGAGGACGGCGCCGAAGAGGGTGCAGATGGCCAGCAGCGCGACGCCGGAAATCGTCATAGCTTCGCGCCCCCGCGCCCAATTGCGAAACTAAGCGTATACTTCTGCGCGAAAAACAGTAGACAATTTTCCATGGCCGACAATCTCTTCCAGCGTTTTGTGCAAAGCGCGCCGGACCCGGAGAAGGCGTTTCTGCTGCCGCCGGGGCGGCCGCCGGTCAGTTTCCGGGAGAGCTTCGCCGCGGCCGCCCGCTTTGCCCATGTGTTGGTCCGGCATGGCGTTGTGCCCGGCGACAGAGTCGCGGTGCAGGTCGAGAAAAGCCCCGAGGCGTTGTTCCTGTATCTCGCCTGCCTGCGCGCCGGCGCGGTCTATCTGCCGCTGAACAGCGGCTATACCCCCAGCGAGCTGGCCTATTTCGCCGGCGATGCCGAGCCGCGCCTGTTTGTCTGCAGCGAGAAGAACCAGGCGGCCATCGCCGCCGCGCTGCCGGACATGCAATTTCTCACTCTCGGCGATGACGGAACGTCCGGTTCACTGGTGACAGAAGCCAACGGCGCTCCAACCGATTTTGCCGATGCCGGCGTTTCCATGAGTGATCTGGCGTCGATCCTCTACACCTCCGGCACCACGGGCCGCTCCAAGGGCGCGATGCTGACGCATGGCAATCTGTTTTCCAACGCAGCAAGCCTGAAAGATGTCTGGTATTTTTCCGGTCGGGACGTGCTGCTTCATGCCTTGCCGCTTTTCCATATTCACGGCTTGTTCGTGGCGACCAACGTCTGCCTGATAGCGGGCGCCGCCATGATCCTGCTACCCAAATTCGATCTGGACGCGGTGTTCGGCGCCTTGCCTAATGCCACCACCATGATGGGCGTGCCCACCTTCTACACCCGCATGCTGACGGACCCGCGCCTGAATCGCGACAGCACCCGTCACATGCGGCTTTTCGTGTCGGGCTCGGCGCCGCTTCTGGCCGACACCCATCGCGGGTGGCAGGAGCGCACCGGACACGCCATCCTGGAACGCTACGGCATGACCGAAACCAACATGAACACCTCCAATCCGTACGAAGGCGCGCGCATTCCCGGATCGGTCGGCCTGCCGCTGCCAGGGGTGGACGTGCGCATTGCGGATAAAAACGGCCAGCCGCTGGGGCAGGGCGAGATCGGCATGATCGAAGTGCGCGGCCCCAATGTGTTCAAGGGCTATTGGCGGATGCCGCAAAAGACCCAGGCCGAATTCCGCCCAGACGGGTTTTTCATGACCGGCGATCTGGGCACAGTAGACGCCAATGGCTATCTCAGCATTGTCGGGCGCGACAAGGACCTGATCATCAGCGGCGGGCTGAACATATACCCGAAGGAAATCGAAAGCCTGCTCGATGAATTGCCGGGGGTGGAGGAGTCGGCGGTGGTAGGCCTGCCGCATCCCGATTTCGGCGAGGGCGTCACGGCTTTCCTTGTGAAGAAAAAAGCCGCGAGCATTACCGAAAAAGAAGTGATGGACGCTCTGGGCGAGAAGCTGGCGCGTTTTAAGCACCCCAAGCGGGTGCTGTTCGTAGACCAGCTTCCCCGCAACACCATGGGCAAGGTGCAGAAGAGCCAGATGCGCGAGACCTACAAAAGTCTCTATGCCTAGTTCAGCACAAAGCGGCTGTGCACCTCGGTAAGGGGATAGCTCTTGCCCTTCCAGACAAACTCGCCGGTCAGGCTGGCGGGACGATCGATTTCCGCCGTGAGGCTGCCGCCACTGACCTTGTAGCTCACCGATACCGCGCCCTTGGGCGTGGCCGCCGTTGCATCCAGCGTCGTCAGCGATCCCAACACCGGCGCAACCCGCAACCGGGCATAGCCGGGCGCGGCAGGACGAATGCCCGCCACCACGCCCAGCAGGTCGGCGGTGGGATGGGCGCTCCAGGCATGGGTGTCCGAACGGGTATCACCGCGCGACTCCGGCCAGGTGGTGTAGTGAATATCCAGCAAATCGCGCCAGGTCTGCATCAGCGCGAGGTAGCGGTCGGCCATGCCGGCATGTTCGAACGCCCGTATCAGGTACCAGGCGAAGTAATAGGTGGTGGTGAACATGCCCTCCGGCGCATCGATACCCTTTCCGGGCAGGGTGATGCGGTCGAGGATGGCGGGCGCTTCCCGCGGCGTGGCCACATCGTACAGTACGGCCAGCGCGTTCATGTGCTGGCTGTACAGGGTGAAGTCAGCATTGTCGGCGAACAGGCCGCGTTCCTGGTTCCAGCAGAGCCGGCGGATGGCATCACGCGCCGCGTCGGCCCGCGCCGTGTCCCGCGCAGCCAGATGCTTGTCGCCATGGGCGGCTTCCAGCACCGCGCCCTGGCGCAGAGCGCCAAGCCACAATGCCGTCATCAGGCAGCTGCCGCCGTCCTTGCCGAAGGAGGGGAAGAATTCGCGGTCATTCTTGCTGCGCACCCAGTCGATGAAATTCCAGTGCGGGTTTGTGCCGAGCAGGCCGTTTGGTCTGCGCGTCGGTTCGAACCAGTCCAGAACCTTGCGCATGCGCGGCAGGTTGCTGACGATCACGGTCTTGTCGGGTTGTTCCATCGCCCAGTCGTTCAGCATTCCGACCCAGGCCAGCGCGAAAGTGGCGATGACATTGTCGCTGCGGCTGGGATAGGCGCCCTGCTGCAAGCCGCCATGGACATCGGATTCCGCGAAACTCTCGATCGCTTGCTGTGCCAGGCGCGGATCGCCCGCCACGGCATAGGAGATCAGCATCTGCAGCCGGGTGTCGCCTTGATACTGGAGCTGTTCCCAGTAGGAGCTGTCCATGTAAGTCTCATGGGCGTCCACTTCGGCGGTGCGCCAGCCAACGTCCCAGATTCGATTCAGGCCCGGGTCGCTGCTGTTGAAGCGGGCGATCTTCTGGAAAGGATAGCCGGTCTCATAGACGCGCATCCCTTCCAGGGTCAGCGGCGCCGCGCCGGTCTGGATGTCGAGTTCGGCGTAACGCCATGTCCGCCACCACAAGGGTGCGAAGGTTCGCACGCTCCCGTCGGCGATAAAGGTGTCGAAGATGCCCAGCGCCTTGCGGCCCTCCACCAGGTCACGGTCGCCGCGCATGCCTTCGGCGTCGTAAAGCGCTTCGGTATAGGTCAGCTTGATGGTGGCGCCGTTGCCGCCGGATACGTCCAGCTCGGGATAGGCCGAGATCATGGCATCTCGCCGCAGAAGGATCTTGGCGCGGGTGTTGGCGGGGACGATTACAGCGCGCTGCGGAAATGCATCCGCGCCGGCAAGATCACTGCGCACCACGGTGCCTGACGCAACGAGCGAATAACGCTGCTGAGGCAGGGGATCGGCGATCAAGTTGCGCGTGCTGGACGGCGGCGCGGGAACGGCGTCTTCCCAGCCCCCGCTTTCGGTGGGTCCGGCCCAATTCCAGTCCGCCTTGGCGGCCTCGATGACTTCCGGCGCGCTGGCGACATAGTAACGGCGCTTCGGCACCTGGGCGCGGCCATTGGTTGCCGAATGGCCGGCATCGATCTTGACGCGCCATCCCGGCGCGGTGGTGGACAGTGCGCCGCCCAGCAAACGAAATCCCAGCCCGGCACTTTGCTGCGCGATGGGCGCGATCTGCGGCGGCAGAGCGGAGGCTGCCGGCAACGGCCCGCCGGCGGCAACTTCCGGCGGCTTGCGGACAAAATCCCACACCACGGCCGCGACCACATTGGGGCCGCGCTGGAGATGGGGTGCAAGATCGATAGCCCGGGTGCGCCAGCGGGCCAAGGTGCCGGCCGAAGGACCGCTGGCGACCCGCTTGCCGTTGACGAAAAGGATGAAGCGATTGTCCGCAGTGACCGTCACCGGCAGGCTTGCAGGCCGCTGTTTCAGCGATATCTCGCGGCGCAAGT
>CANKIV010000051.1 GCA_947482125.1 Alphaproteobacteria bacterium | reverse complement strand
GCTGCGCGGCGCCTATGAGAAGCCCAGCGAAAAGCGCGCCCGCGAGCGCGCCGAAGCCGTGCGCCGCTACCGCAAGCTGCAGCGCAAGCGCATGCAGCGCGAAGGCCTGCTGCCGCGCTAACCCGCGCCGACAAGTTTTGAAAAAGCCGCTCCGCCCCTGGCGGGGCGGTTTTTTTTGTGGTCGCGCGGACGAGGCCCGCTACTTCGTAGCGGGTTCGCCGACGCTCCTTACCGGGCGGCTTTTTTGTTGCCCCGGCGAAGCCTAAGCTTGGCGAAAAATAAGGGAAGCGCATGACCCGGATCGAAGGCCAGCCAAAAGCGCGCGACATTGCCCGGCAGTCCTGGAAAAGCCTGCGCGCCGCCTTCGGCGCCCGCCCGCTGCTGTTCCTTGTCACCCTGCTGCTGGGCGCGGCCTGGGGCGTTGCCGCCCTGCGCATTGCCCCGCTCAAGACCGCGCTCACCGCACCCAAGTTCGACGATTTCAGCGCGGCGGTGATTGCCGCCCATGTCGGGGCGAAAATTGTGCTGGTGCTGTTCTGGTCGGCGCTGATGGCGCCCCTGGCGGCGGCGATACACCGCCTGGTCCTGCTGAATGAGCGCGGCGCGGAATTTCCCTACCGCCGCTTCGAAACGCGCAATCTGTTTTACTGGCTGGCGGGACTGCTGCTGGCTTTTGTTGCCGCGCGGTCCTTCTGCCTGTTGCTGGGCGCGGTGGCCTTTGTGCGCGGCCTGTCGGAATTGACCATCAACATCGCTGCCCTGGTGGTGGCTTTGCAGATCGGCCTGATCTTTCCCGCCATCGCTATTGGCGTGCCGGCGGGGAGCGCGGAAAAGCGCATCGATTCCGGCTTCCGCATGACGGAAGGACACTTCCTGCTGGTACTGCGCACCATCCTGCTGACTTTGATTCCGCTGATCATCGCGATGGTGGTGCTGTCGCGCGTCGCCGGCGGGCCGCCGCCGCCCAAGCTGGTGCCCGGTGCGCCGCCGCTGGAGCCGATGGCGCCCAAGATGCTGCAACTGATCGCCGCCGGCCTGCTGGGCGCGGTGCGGGTTACGGCCGTGGCGCTGGTGGCTGCCACCCTGTCCTGGCTTTATGCGGCCAGGCGCAAGGACGCTTAGGGTTTTTCGGCAGCGTTTTTCTTGTCGGCTTTCTTCTTGGCGACGTAATAGGTGGCCGCCGCGCCGACCGCTGCCGCGCCCAGCAAAAGCAGCACCCCGGTGGGGCCGATCACCATGGTCTTTTCCACCAGGTCATTGGCGGCGATCGCCACTTCGTCGACCGCCTGCTCGACCTGCTTTTTCTTTTTCCGCCAGAACATCTAGGTGCAATCCGCGCAGACCGCGACTTCCACGGTGACGTGGGAAAGGTCGGGATGGCGGCGGCGCAGCGCCGTCTTGATGGTTTCGGCGCTGGTGGCGCCGGGCGATACCAGCGAGACGATCAGGCCGTGATGGCCCGGACCCAGCCGCCACAGATGCAGGTCGGCGACGCGCGCGCCCAGCTCCCCTTCCAGGGTCTTGCGGATGTCCCGCGACATCTCCGGATCGGCATCGGCGTCCAGCAGCACCATGGCGCTGTCGCGTATCAGGCCATAAGACCAGGCGCCGATCACCAGCGCGCCGACCAGGCCGCTGATGGGGTCCAGCATGGCGAGGCCGAAATAATAACCCGCGGCCAGTGCCACGATCGCCAGCACCGAGGTGGCGGCGTCGGCCAGCACATGCAGGTAGGCGGCCCGCATATTGTTGTCATGACGGTGGCCATGGTCATGGCCATGGTGCGAATCCTTCAGGATCACCGCGGTGACCAGATTGACCAGCAGCCCGATGATCGCAATCAGCAGCGCGTCGCCATAGCGCACGTCGCCGGGCGTGATCAGGCGCTGCACCGATTCTCCTGCCACTGCCAGCGCGGTCAGTCCCAGGACAATGGCGCTGGCGAAGGCCGCCAGATCACCGAACTTGCCGGAGCCAAAGGTGAAGCGGGCATTGCCGGCATGACGGCGCGCCAGCCAATAGGCGCCCGCCGCCAGTCCCAGCGCCCCGACATGGGTCGCCATGTGCACGCCGTCCGCCAGCAGCGCCATCGAGCCATAGGCAATGCCGCAAACAATCTCCACCACCATGAACACGGCGGTGAGAATGGCGGCCAGGCGTGCACGGGTTTCGGCTCTGGAGTGGCCGGCGCCCAGGAAGATGTGATCGCGGGTCCAGATGCCATGCCCATGCGGATCGTCTTGGGCATGCCCATGATCGTGCGCATGGTCGTGCCCATGCTTGTGGTCATGCAAAGCGTGATCGTGGACCATGGAAGGAGTTTAGCGCGAACGGCCAAGAGGCGCTACGCCCTTGCAGGCTGTCAGGTCGGCGGGGGCGAGTTCATGTAGCTCTGCACCAGCGAGCCGGCGATCAGCCGCCAGCCGTCCACCAGGACAAAGAAAATCAGCTTGAAGGGCAGGGAGATGATCACCGGCGGCAGCATCATCATGCCCATGCTCATCAGGATCGAGGCCACGGCCATGTCGATGATCAGGAAGGGCACGAAGATCAGAAAGCCGATTTCAAAGGCGCGTTTCAGCTCACTCAGCATGAAGGCGGGGGCCAGGGTGGTGACGGCGACCTGGGCGGGATCGTTGGTCGGCTTGGCCTTGGCCATGTCGGAAAACAACTTGAGGTCGGCGGCGCGCACATGCGCCAGCATGAACTTCTTCATCGGCACCAGGGCGGCGGTAAAGCCCTGCTCGGTGGTCATGGAATTGTTCATCATCGGCTTGATGCCCTGGTTGTAGGCATCGGTCAGGGTCGGGGTCATCACAAACAGCGACAGGAACATCGCCAGCGACACGATCACGCTGTTGGGCGGGCTTTGCTGCAGGCCCAGCGCGGTACGCAGCAGCGACAGCACCACTACGATGCGTACAAAGC
The DNA here is from genome assembly GCA_947482125.1 of Alphaproteobacteria bacterium. Taxonomy (GTDB): domain Bacteria; phylum Pseudomonadota; class Alphaproteobacteria; order Micropepsales; family Micropepsaceae; genus Rhizomicrobium. Next base: position 9,716 of record CANKIV010000051.1, on the reverse strand, counting down.
TGGTCATCATGATGATGATGCTGGGCGCGATGGACAGCACCGTGACCAGCGCCACGATCTGCAGCATGCGGTCGGTGAACATGCCGGTGCCGTTCAGGTCGATCGAAAGGCCCCCATTGGCGGCGGCAGCCGCCGCGGGCGCGGCGGCCTGAGCGGCGGCGGCCGCCAGCGGCGCGGCAAAGGCGGCGCCGGGAAGAATGACCAGCAGCAGCAGGAAGGGAATGAGGCGCTTTATAATTGTCACGGCGCAGCCGCTTCGATTTTCGCGGGAATGCCGCTTTCGATCACCGACGCGCCATCGGGCGTGGACAGGACCAGGTGCTCGACATTGTCGCGGCGCACGATGAAGAGGCGCTGACGCGGCCCCACCATCAGGGTCTCGACAATTGCCAGGCGCTTGTCGTTGGCCGCGCGGGTGACGCCGGGTACGCCGAAGCGCCGCGCCAGAAGGCCGGCGCCGCCGACCATGGCCAGCACCAGCAGAAGGGCGCCGAAATAACGAAGGACATCGATGAATTCCATGGCCGTGATTAAGACCCGTCAACCTTAATCATGGGTTAAACCGCGGCAGAAAGTGCCCGGCAAAAAATTCTCCCTGTTAAGCCGCGCTTAAGCATAAGGGGCCCACTGTGGGCGCGAGGAATAAGGCTAACGAAAGGTTACCGCGATGATCATGTCCGATGCTCCGCTGCTTTCGCTGCTGCGCGAACGCATGACCTGGCTGCACCAGCGCCAGGACCTGCTTTCGCAGAACGTCGCCAATTCCGATACGCCCGGCTATGTCGCGCGCGACCTGAAAGCCCAGGATTTTGCGCAAGCGCTGAAAGGCGCCGCCAGCAAGGGGAGCAGCATGATGACCACCAACTCGCGCCATATCAGCCTGTCGCAGGCCCGCGGCGCCAGCGCATTTGAAGACCGCGAAGCCCCCGACGTCGCAGCCAGCCCCAACGGCAATGCCGTGTCGCTGGAAATGCAGATGATCAAGGTTTCCGATACCCAGGCCCAGTTCGCTGCCGCCGCCAATCTGTATGGCAAGGCCATGTCCATGATGAAAACGGCGATCGGCCGCTAGTCACCAATCTTCCCAAGGAGAGCCAGAATGGATTTCTCGAAATCAATGTCGGTTGCCGCCTCCGGCATGCGCGCCCAGACCGAGCGCATGAAGATCATCGCGGAGAATATCGCCAACGCGAACTCCACCGCGACCAACAAGAATGGCGATCCCTATCGCCGCAAGATCGCCACCATCAATTCCACCTTCGACCGCGAGCTGGGTGCCACCCTGGTCACGGCCGGCAAGCCGGTTCCCGACCAGAAGGAATTCCGCAGCCAGTACGATCCGGGCAATCCCAATGCTGACAATCAGGGCTATGTGAAGCTGCCCAATGTCGACAGCCTGGTGGAAATCATGGACATGCGCGAAGCGCAGCGTTCGTACGAAGCCGATCTTACCGTGATGGATTCGACCAAGCAGATGCTGGCGAAGACCATCGATCTGCTGAAACGCTAGAGGAAGATAACAGATGGCCATTCCCGCAGCCGCCGCCGCCGCCTACCAGGCCGTGTCCCAGATGGGCGCCGCGACCGCCGCGTCGCCCGGCATCACGCCCGCCAATATACCGGGCGGCAATTTTTCCGACTTTCTTTCGGACGCGGTCAAGGATTCGATCAACACCATCCGCGCCGGCGAACAGGCCGCCACCGCCCAGGTGCAGGGCAAGGCCAATCTGGTGGATGTGGTCAATTCGGTGAACGCCGCCGAAATCACCTTGGATACCGTGGTGGCGGTGCGCGACAAGGTCGTGCAGGCCTACCAGTCCATCATGAACATGCCGATTTAAGGAGCGACCGGCGACCCGGAGCGGCAACGCCGCGAAGGGCCCGTCCGGCGCGACTATTGAACAAAGAGAGAAGACATGGATCCCGCCAGCAGCATCGACTTCGCCCGCAGCGCCATTCTGGTGCTGCTGGAAATCATCGCCCCTTCCATGGTCACCGCCCTGGTGGTCGGCCTGGGCATCGGCCTGCTCCAGGCCCTGACCCAGATCCAGGAACAGACTTTGGTGTTCGTGCCCAAGATCGTGGCCATTTTCATTGTCCTCCTCATCACCCTGCCGTTCGCGGGCGCCGCGATGAGCGGGCTGATGACCGACATCGCCGGGCGCATCGCAGCTTATTGATGGAAAACGGGCTTCCTCGCTTCAGACGGATGACCCGCGCGTCATGACCATTCACCTTCCCGCGCTGTCCGGCATCATCCTCACCTATCTGCTGGTGTTCAGCCGGGTGGGCGCGATGGTGATGCTGCTGCCCGCTATCGGCGACATGGGCGTACCGGCCCGCGTGCGCCTGGTGCTGGCGCTGGCCATCGCCTTTGCGCTGACGCCGCAGGTTCAGGGCGCCTATCCCGCCGTCGCCCCGCAAACCTCCGTGGCGCTGGTCATCCTGATCGCGCAGGAAGTCACCGCTGGTATTCTGGTCGGCGCCATGGCGCGGATCATCATGAGCGCGCTGCAGGTGGCCGGTTACCTGATCGCCACCCAGACCGGCCTTGCCTATGCCCAGACCATCGATCCCACCCAGAATACGCAGGGCGCCGTGCTGGGAAATTTCATGACCCTCTTGGGCACCACGCTGATCTTCCTGACCAACATGCATCACCTGGCCATCGGCGCCATCGCCGGCAGCTACAAGATGCTGCCGCCTGGCGGCACCTTGCCCACCGGCGACATGGCCCAGCTGGTGATCAATCTGGTGTCGTCTTCCTTTGCGCTGGGCTTCCAGCTGGCCGCGCCATTCCTGGTGTTCGGCTTTGCCATGTATGCGGGGCTGGGCGTCCTGGCGCGGCTGATGCCGCAGCTGCAGATCTTCTTTGTCGCGGTGCCGCTGAACATCATGTGCGGCTTTTTGCTGATGATGGCGCTGCTGGGCTCGCTGATGACGGTGTTCCTGACCTATTACTCCGCCCAGATGGCGATGTTCCTGTGAGGCGATAGACAGCGCCCATGGCGGAAGACACAGACAAGGAACAACAGACCGAAGAACCGACACAGAAACGGTTGGAGCGGGCGCGCGAGCAGGGCGACACCATCAAGTCGACCGAGCTTGCGACCTTCATCCTTCTGGGCGGCGGCGCGCTCGCCATCGCCATGTTCGGGCAATATACCGCCATCGGCCTGGCCAAGGCGCTGCAGATATTCCTGGAACAGCCCGAAGCCATGAGCGTGGACGGCGCCGGACTTGCCTCGATCGGCCGCGGGCTGTTTGTTCAATTGGGCATTACCCTGGCGCCGATATTCGGCACCATGATGCTGGCCTCGCTGGCCGGCCATCTGGTGCAGGGCCTGCCGACCTTCAACGCCAGCAAGATCATGCCGGATTTTTCCAAGGTCTCGCCGCTGGCGGGTTTCAAGCGCATGTTCGGGCTGGAAGGCTGGATGAACCTGCTCAAGGGCCTGGCCAAGATGGGCGTCGTGGGCCTGGCCATGTGGACCCAGCTCTGGCCCGAGCGCAATCACATGGAATTCATGCTCAACCAGACGGCGGCGCAGATGGCGGGGGAAATGTCCCACCTGCTGTTCAAGGTGCTGATGGCGGCGCTGTCCGCCCTGGCCGTGATCGCGGGCTTCGATTACTTCTTCCAGCGCATGCAGTTCATGTCGCGCAACCGCATGTCCAAGCAGGAAATCAAGGAAGAATACAAACAGAATGAAGGCGACCCGCACATCAAGTCCAAGATTCGCCAGCTTCGCCAGGAGCGTTCGAGGAAACGCATGATGGCGGCGGTGCCGACCGCCACGGTGGTGATCATGAACCCGACCCACTCTGCGGTGGCGCTCAAGTATGAGTCCGGCAAGATGGCCGCCCCCATCTGCGTCGCCAAGGGCGTCGATGCGCTGGCGCTGCGCATTCGTGCCGTGGCGGAAGATAGCGGCGTCGCGGTGGTGGAAAATCCGCCGCTGGCCCGCGCGCTGCACGCCGTGGTGGAGATCGACGAGCCCGTCCCGCCCGAGCATTTCAAGGCCGTCGCCCAGGTGATCGGCTACGTCTTCCGGCTCAAGGGGAAATTGCCCACCAAGGCGGGGTGATTCTCGGCCGTTAACTTTCTGTCCCCAAAAAGCTGAACGGCGTTCGGCGGCCTCTAAAATCTGTTAACCAAATCAATCCCTTGGGGCTTGGAAAGGATTGGTTAACCAAATCTTGTATTCTGCATTTATGAACGCCGCTAAATCGCTTTCCGCGACCCCTGTGGGGGTGCCGACCGGCGCCTGGCGCTGGGCTGCCCTGGGCTTTGTTTTGCTCGCCCTGGGTGCCGCCGGGCTGACCATCGCCATGCCGCAAGTGGCGGGCCTGGCGGGCTATGCCCTGCTGGGCGGCATCGCGGTTCTTGCCATTCTCTTCCTCTATGCGGTGTGGCCGCGCGGCGGCCGCGCCAGCGCCGATGCGCTGCGCGTCGCCGAAGCCGCCGCCAAGGCCAACATCGCCTGGGCGATCACCGGCGAAGGCGGCGCGGTGCTGGACTGCAATCCCGTCTATCGCCGCATGGCCGGCGTGGGCGAAACGGAAACCCCGCCGCCGCCCGAACTGGCGCTGGCGGGCGAGCCGTCGGCTGCGGTGCTCTACCGCCTGTCGCGCGACGCCAGCGAAGGCCGCGCCCGCGAAGAAACATTCGTGGTGATGCCCGGCCTTGAGATCGTCGCCGCGGTGCGCCCCTTGCCCGACAAGCAGGCCGCCTGGTGGTTCACCCCGCGCCTTGCCGCCAGTACTTCGCCGCAGCCGGTGCTCACCCGCGCCGCGGCGGCTGCGCCCGCGCCCGCCGTTTCGGCTCCCGTGACTGCGGCGCAGCCGCTGGAAAATGCTGGCGACCTGTTCCGCGATGCGCCCATGGGCGTGGCCTTTGCCGATGCCAGCGGCACGATCAGCGACGCCAATGCGGCGCTGGCGAAATTCTTCGGCGTCTCCGGCGCGCTGGTTGGGCGCAATTTCAGCGAGCTGGCGGAACAAGGCGACCGCGCCCAGGTCGCGGACCTGATATCGCGCGCCGGCAACGGTGAAACCGGGCTTAAGCCCGTCGAGCTGCGGATAGGCAAGTCCGGCGCGGGCGACGAGCGCATGGCCGAGCTGTTCGCCAGCCCCATGGCGGGCGGCAAGGCCATTCTCTATCTGGTCGACGTTTCCGAGCAGAAGGCGCTGGAAACCAAATTCGCCCAGTCCCAGAAGATGCAGGCGGTCGGCCAGCTGGCCGGCGGCGTCGCGCATGACTTCAACAATCTGCTCACCGTCATTATCGGCAATTGCGAATTCCTGCTGATGCGCCACCAGGCGGGCGATCCCTCGTTCAAGGAAATCAACGAGGTGCACCAGAATGCACTTCGCGCCGCCGCTCTGGTGAGCCAGCTTCTGGCTTTCAGCCGCAAGCAGACCATGCAGCCCAAGGCGCTGGTGCTGGGCGACGTGATCGGCGAACTGGCGCAGATGCTGCGCCGGCTGGTGGGTGAAGGCATCACCCTGAATGTCGAACGCGATTCCGACCTCTGGACCGTGCATGCCGACGAGGCGCAGCTGTCCAACGCCATCATCAATCTGGTGGTCAATGCCCGCGACGCCATGCCTTCGGGCGGCACCGTCGCGATCCGGACGGTCAATCAGACGGTCACGACGTCATCGGCGCTGGGCACCGCGATCATGCCGCCGGGCGACTATGTCCGCATCGAAGTGTCCGACACCGGCACCGGCATGTCGAAAGAGATCCAGAGCAAGATCTTCGATCCCTTCTTCACCACCAAGCCGGTGGGCCAGGGCACCGGCCTGGGCCTGGCCACTGTCTACGGCATCGTCAAGCAGACCGGCGGTTTCATCACGGTGGATTCGGAAGTCGGCAAGGGCACGGCTTTCAACATCTATCTGCCGCGCCTGCGCGTGGATGCCAGCACGGCGCCGGTGGAAATCGCCCCCGTGCAGGCGCGCGATGTCACCGGCCAGGACACGATCCTGCTGGTGGAAGACGAGGAAGCGGTGCGCAGCTTCGCGGCGCGCGCCTTGCGCATGCGCGGCTATAACGTTTTGGAAGCCGCGGGCGGCGAGGAAGCGCTGGAGATCGTCAAGAGCGAGGCGCACACCATTCACCTGATCATCACCGACGTGGTGATGCCCAGCATGGATGGCCCCACCATGGTGCGGCATGTCAAGCAGCTCAAGCCCGACCTGCGCGTGATCTTCATGTCCGGCTATGCCGAGGAAGCCTTCCGCCGCAACGACCAGAGTTCGGAAGACATCCACTTCCTGCCCAAGCCGTTCGGCTTGAAACAGCTGGCGGCGAAAGTGAAAGAAGTTCTTTCCGCGGCCTAAGCGCTACTTCACGCTGAAGCGATACTCCGTGATCTGGCGGTAGTCCTGTCCGGGAGACAGCCGCGTGCTGGGAAAGGCCGGGATGTTGGGCGCGTTGGGAAAGCCCTGCGCCTCCAGCGCCACGCCGCCATGCACCTGATAGCCCTTGGCCAGTGCCACCGGCGGCGGCGAATAATTGGCGGTATAAACCTGCACGCCCGGCTGCGTGGTCCAGGTTTCCATCACCCGGCCTGACTTGGGATCTTCCAGCCGCGCCGCCAGCCGCAGGGTCCCCGGCTTGCCGTTGATCGCGTAATTCTGGTCATAGCCCTTCGCCCGCACAATCGCCGGGTCGGGATCCTTGATGCGCGACCCGATCGGCCTTGGGGCACGGAAGTCGAAGGCGGTGCCGGCCACCGGGCGCATCTCGCCGGTGGGCGTGTTGGTTTCATCGACGGCGGTGATGGCGTCGGCATTCACGGTCAGAAGCTGGTCCAGCACGCTGCCCGACAGATCTCCGCCCAGGTTGAAATAGGCATGGTTGGTCAGGCTGACCACCGTTTCCTTGTCGGTGACGGCGTAATAGGTGATGCGCAGCACATTGTCGTCCGTCAGCAGGTACATCACCCGTACGCGCAGGGTGCCGGGAAAGCCCATGGTGCCGCTGCGGTCCAGCAGGCTCAGCTCCACGCGCGCTTCCTTGCTGAAATTGCTGGTCGAGGCCTCCCAGACGCGTTCGTCATAGGGCTTGTTGTCGACCGTGCTGTAGGCCTCGCGCGAGATGCGGTATTCGACCCCGTTGATCCTGAAGCTGTTGTTCTTGATGCGGTTGGCATAACGCCCGATCAGCGCGCCATAGCGGCCGCCATAGCCAGGGCTGAGATAATCCTCCAGCCGGTCGAACCCCAGATTCACATTTTCCAGCTTGCCGTTGCGGTCTGGCACCCGGATGGAGGTGATGATGCCGCCATAGTTGGTGATCTTGACTTCCATGCCGCGCGCATTGGTCAGGACGTAAAGGTCCACACCCTGTTTGCCGATGCCGCCCCAGGCCTGGACGGCGACGCCGGCCTCCGCCGGCAGTGAAAAGGCAAGCGCCATGATGGCAGCGAAAACTAAACGGAATGTCATGTGAATCTCCCCAAGGCGGCAGCCTAGCGCGGCGCGGCATGCATGCGCCATCCTGCCGCGCCATCCGCCGCGTTGTGCAGGCGCGAAGACTGGCTCGCGGCGTTTGACCGGCTCGGCCATGCCTGATTAGCTGTCACAACCGGCCACGAGACGTCGGTCGCAGGGAGAAGTATTTCATGAAACGTATCTTGTTTTCGGCCGCGTTCGTCGCGGCTGTGGGTCTTGGCGCGGTTGCCGCGAACTCGCAGGTCGCCGATCCGTATGCCAACAACGCTGCCGCCGGCACGCTGAAATTTCCGCTGGCCGCGCCGGCAGGCGTCGACAGCAAGGCCTTCGACAAGGCGCCGGCCAATGCCGTCAATCAGGGCAGGTTCGACGACAAGACCTGGAAGTACGGCACGGCCTTCAATCCGCCTCCCGGCGCCAAGATCTGGAATCCGGTCAAGCTCAAGATGATGCAGGGCGGCAAGGTCACCGGCGGCACGCTGTTCGCCTCCACCGATCCGTCCACCTACTGCGCCATGGCCAATGCCGGTTACGACTTCATCTGGGTCGAGCACCAGCACACCGCCCGCTCCTGGGCCGATACCGCGCGCATGTGGGCGGCCTGCCCGCAGGCCAAGGCCGTGCCGGGCGTGCGCGTCGCCTATACCGACGAGAAGGAAGTGCAGACCGCGCTGGACTCCGGCGCGCTGGTGCTGGTGGTGCCGACCATCCGTTCCTATGAAGAAGCGATCCGCGCGCGCAACTGGGCCTACTTCCCGCCCCTGGGCAAGCGCAGCCAGGGCGGCGGCCAGGCCTTCAGCTCCCAGTTCTGGGGCAATGTGCCGGGCGGCTATCGCCAGACCATCAACGACAATCTGGTGCTGATCCTGATGATCGAGACGCTGGACGGCCTGAAGGATGTCGACCGGATCGCCAAGATCCCGGGCGTCACCGCGATCTTCGCCGCCTCGGGCGACCTGGCCAATCACACCGGTTATCGCCAGAACGATCCCGACTATGAGCGCAACATCAACATCGTCCATGATGCCGCGATCAAGGCCGGCGTCAGGCTGTGCGGGCCGCTGGCCTGGCGCGACCGTCCCGACTTCACCTGCTTCCAGGCGGGCAGCGAGACGGCGGCCATCGCCAATGGCGTGAAGCAGGACCTCGGCAACCTGACCAATACCCAGCCGGTGCCGGAAGTCGGTCCCTACGCCAAGAAGTAGCCGATAACGAAAGAACAAAGGGCGTCGCGGGAAACCGCGGCGCCCTTATTCTTTGCGCGACCCCACATAGACCCAGGCGATGGCGCCGGACTTCAGCGGCGCGGCTACGCGCTTGTAGTCGGAGACCTCATAGCGGTCGGCGGCGGCCAGCTCTTCCGACGTGACCTCGAACACCGTGCCGTCGACGGAATCGTCCTTGCGTCCCGGTATCAGGATCGGATGCATCGCCTTGCCGCTCCTGGCCAGCACGTCGGGATCGGTGATCTCCACCATCTCCTGCCGCCAGCCCACAAGCACATCGGGTCTGCCCGTCAGCAGGCGCCCGAACGACGCCATCTGCACATCCTCCTGCTGCAAGGTCCCGTAAGAGAACAGCAGCTCGCTCATTTCTGGGTCGAGAATCTGAACTCCGTCACTTCATAGAAGATCTTGCCGGGCCGCAGTTCGGTCGACGGGAAGCTGGGGATGTTGGGCGAATTGGCGAAGTGCTGGGTCTCCAGGCAGAAGGACTGGCGCGGGCCATATTGCTGGCCGTTCTTGCCCGGCACGCTGCGCCCGCTATTGGGCACATACAGCTGTACGCCGGGCTGGGTGGTCCACACGCTCATCACCCGGCCCTGTTCCGGTTCGACAACGCGCGCGGCGGGGCGCAGCTTGCCCATGGGCCCCCGCACGATGAAGTTGATGTCCCAGCCCGGCGTCGCCTTGATCAGGGGATCGGGGCCGTCAATGTCGTGGCCGATGGTCTTGGGCCTGGTGAAGTCAAAGCCGGTGCCCGACACCTTCAGCACTTCTCCCGTGGCCATGTGATTGGCGTCGGTAGGGGTCACGGCATCGGAGAAGATCTGCAGGCGGTGGTTCAGTACATCGCCATTCCCTGCGCCCTTGAGATTGAAATAGGCGTGGTTGGTGATGTTCAGCACCGTCGGCTTGTCGGTGGTGGCGCGGTATTCGATGCGCAGCGTGTTGTCGGCCTTCAGCGTGTAGCTGAGGGTGAAGTCCATCCGCCCCGGAAAGCCCTGGTCGCCGTCCGGGCTGACCATGTTC
>CANKIV010000050.1 GCA_947482125.1 Alphaproteobacteria bacterium | reverse complement strand
TATTGATGCCCTTGTCCGACAGGGTACGGAACATGGTCTGGGCAACGCCGGGATGGGCGCGCATGCCGATGCCGATGATCGAGACCTTGGCCACCGCCGCGTCATGGGTGACGTCGCGATAGTTGATGGTCTTGGCATGGGTCTCGATGGCCGCCAGCGCGCGGGCCAGTTCGCCGCGGGTGCAGGTGAAGGTCAGGTCGGTGGTCTTGCCGTCCTCCGAGACGTTCTGGACGATCATGTCCACATTCACCCCGGCATCGGCCAGCGGGCCGAAGATCGCCGAAGCGATGCCGGGCCTGTCGGGCACCTTGTGCAGGGTGATCTTGGCTTCGTCGCGGCTATAGGCGATGCCGGTGACCGGTTTCTTTTCCACGATGTCTTCCTCGTCGCATAAGAGGGTGCCGCCCACATCGGGCGTGAAAGTCGAAAGCACGCGGGTAGGCACCCGGTGCAGCATGGCGATTTCCACCGAGCGGGTCTGCAGCACCTTGGCGCCCAGCGAGGCCATTTCCAGCATTTCCTCGAAGGCGATCTTTTCCAGCCGCCGCGCCTTGGGAACGATGCGCGGGTCGGTGGTATAGACCCCGTCCACATCGGTATAGATGTCGCAGCGCGCCGCCCCGATGCCGGCCGCGACCGCCACCGCACTGGTGTCCGAGCCGCCGCGCCCCAAAGTGGAAATGCGGGTTCCGGGGGCGACCCCCTGGAAGCCGGCGACCACCGCGACCTCGCCGCTTTCGATGGCCTTCTTCATGTCGCTGGCGGGCACAGCTTCGATGCGGGCCGAACCGTGCACCGCAGAGGTGTTGATCGGCACCTGCCAGCCCAGCCAGGAACGCGCCTTGATGCCCATCGCGTTCAGGGTGATGGCAAGCAGCCCAGCCGTGACCTGCTCGCCCGCGGCCACCACCACGTCATATTCACGCTGGTCCGGCAGGGCTGCATGATTGGCGCCTTCGGGCCGGGCCGCGCTCGGCGGAATTGCCGCCTCGCTGGTCCAGGCCACCAGCTTGTTGGTTTCCCCCGCCATGGCCGAAACCACCACGGCGACCTTGTTGCCGCGCTCGACCTCACGCTTCACCAGGGTTGCGACATGGCGAATACGCTCGATGTCGGCCACCGAAGTGCCGCCGAATTTCATCGCAATCGTCGCCATGTGCCCTGTTTGCCCCTAGCCTGATGGCGGCCTACATAGACGGGGATGCACCCCGGCTCAACCCTTAAAGGTCCGGGGCCTCAGGGCGGAAAAACGGCATGAAGTTCAAGATGTTCAGCGCCCCCGGGCCGGATGGAATCGTCACGGCGGTGAACGACTGGCTGGCCGGCGAGACCGGCATCGCCATCCGCCATACCGAGACCCACTTCACCCTGGCTGAGCCTGAAAAGCCGCTGCTGCTGTTTTCGGTCTGGTACGACGAATGAGCGACGCATCGGTTGACCCTGCCGAAGTCGCCAAATTCTCCGCCATCGCGGCGGAGTGGTGGGACCCCGCGGGCAAGTTCGCCCCCCTGCACAAGTTCAATCCGGTGCGGCTGGGATTCATCCGCAATGAGGGCTGCGCGCATTTTGGCCGGGACAGCCGGTCGCTGCGGCCTTTCGAAGGCCTTTCGCTGCTGGATATCGGCTGCGGCGGGGGGCTGCTCGCCGAGCCCATGGCACGGCTAGGCTTTGACGTAACCGGGGCCGACGCTTCGGAGAGGAATATAGGCACCGCCAAGACCCATGCCGCCCAGTCCGGACTGAAGATCGATTACCGGGCAACCACCGCCGAAGCGCTGGCAGCCGAAGAACGCAGCTTCGACGTGGTTCTCAACATGGAAGTGGTGGAGCATGTCGCGGACGTCACCGCCTATCTGGGTGCCTGCACCCAACTGATGAAGCCCGGCGGGATCACCTTCGTCGCCACCATGAACAAGACCCTCAAGAGCCTCGCTCTGGCCAAGATCGGGGCCGAGTATGTGCTGGGCTGGCTGCCGCGCGGCACCCATGACTGGAACCGGTTTATTCCGCCTACGGAGCTTAAGACGTCACTCGAGCAGTCCGGCCTAACAATCCTGAAAACTCAGGGGGTTTCCTTCGACCTGTTGGGTTGGGACTGGAAATTGAGCCCCGATGTAGACGTAAACTACATGGTCGTGGCGAAGCGGCCGGCCTAGCTCAGTTCGCACCTTCCAGATCGGGCGGCAACGGGGCGATATCCACCCCCTCTTCGACCAGCTCCTGGGCTTCCTGATGGGTCGTCTCGCCATAGATGTGGCGGTCGGGGGTCTCGCCATAATGGATCTTGCGGGCTTCCTCGGCGAAATTGGGGCCGACATAGTCGGCATTCTCCTGGACATATTTGCGCAGGCCCGTCGCGAACTGGCGCATCTGGCGCGCCTGCGCCGCCCTGCCCCTGGCGGACTTCTTGGTGCCGCTGACCGCCGGCGCCATGATGGCTTTTTCGATGCGCATGGAATCGCAGGCCGGGCATCCCAGCTGGCCGGCGAAGGATTGCTCGTCGAAGGCGGCGCTGTCGCGAAACCAGCCTTCGAATTCGTGCCCCTTATGGCAACGCAAGGAATAGGAAATCACGGCAACCGCTCCCCCAGCCTGCCCCCAGGCTATTGGGGCGAAACATGATCCGGGAACGGAGGATTCGCAAGGCCCGCGCTAGGGGCCGGCGAATTCGCGGTCGTGTTGCAGGTTCGGAACTTTCGCGCGGGCTTCCGCCGCCAGGGCCGGATCGATATCGGCGATGATGACCCCCGGCTCTGTGCCAGCTTCCGCCAGCACCTCGCCCCAGGGCGCCACCATCAGGCTGTGCCCATAGGTGTTGCGGCCATTGGCGTGGGTTCCGCCCTGGGCCGGCGCGATCACGAAAGCCCCGTTCTCGATCGCGCGGGCCCGCAGCAGCACATGCCAGTGCGCGCTGCCGGTGGGCACGGTGAAAGCGGACGGCACGGTGAACGCGAACGCCCCCTTCTGCGCCAGCTTGCGGTAGAGCTGCGGAAACCGCAGGTCATAACAGATGCTCAGGCCGATCTTGCCCATATCGGTCTCGGCCACCACCGCCTCGCCGCCACCGGCCACGGTGTTGGATTCGCGATAGGTTTCACCCGAGGCAAGCTGCACGTCGAACAGATGAATCTTGCTGTAGCGGGCGCGGATACCGCCGTCGGGCGCGAACAGGAAGCAGCGGTTGGCGGTCTTGCTGTCGCTGACCTTGATGGCCAGCGATCCGATCAGAATCCAGACCTTGAGTTCTTTCGCCAGAGCGGAAAAAACCGGCAGGGCCGGGTCATGCGCCTCGTCGCAACTCTGGGCCAGTTTGGCGCCGCCGTCCGGCGCCATCAAAGTCGTATTTTCCGGCGTGGCGATGAAGGTGGCGCCCCGGGCGGCTGCCTCCCGCACCCAGCGAACGGTATCGCGGATATTTTCCGCCACATCGTCGGTGGAGCGCAGTTGAACGCAGGCCGCCCGGAATGCTGTCACTATTTCACGCGGTCCTGGATCTTGGCGATGCCCGCCTTGGAGCAGACTTCATCCTTTTCGCCGCCGGGCGCGCCCGACACCGAAATGATGCCGACCATCTCGCTTCCCGCCATAATGGGATAGGCGCCGGGACGGGCGGTTTCGATCAGCGGATTGGCCTTGATCTCGGCGGCCAGCGCGGCATCGGTGCCGAGCTTGGCCAGGACTTCACCGCTGCTCATCTTGTACTTCAGCACGGCTTGCGCCTTGGTCATGGCAATGCGCTGGGTGATGGCGGCGGCGCCGTCATTGGAGATCACCACGATCGGCACGCCGGCGGAATCGGTGATCAGGGCCGTGGTCTTGTAGGTGCTGGCCTGGCAGGAGGCATTGGCGGCCTGGGCGGCTTCGATGGCCAGCGCGGTGGAAATGCCCTTGGCGCGGGGCGGACGCGGCAGCTTGAACTCTTCGGGGGTCGGCGCCGGGGCGATGGTGGGCGCGGGATTGACCTGCGCCATGACCTGCATGGCAGGCATGGCAAGCGCAAGCGAGGTGACGGCGAGCAGAATCTTTTTCATGAATAGTCCCTTCCCGTTTCTGAAAATTTTATTGCGCGGCATTATTCGGGTCGCCGCCGCGCTTTGTCCAGACGTAAAGGGAGGAAAACTAGGCCAAAAGCGGGTCCAGCTTGCCTGCCTGTTCCAGGGCATACAGCTCGTCACAGCCGCCGACATGAGTGTCGCCGATGAATATCTGCGGCACGGTGCGGGCGCCGCCGCTATTGGCCTGCATCTCCTGACGCGCTTCTTCATCCATCATGATGTCGATCTCTTCAAATTCCGCGCCTTTCTTTTTCAGGAGCGATTTGGCGCGCACGCAATAGGGACAAAACGGGGTGGTGTAGACGCGGATGGTTTTCATGATTCAGACTCGGGAATTCTCTGTCTTATATAAGCACGTCCGACGCCTTCACAACGCGGGCCAGCGCCAGAACGTGAACGCGCGTGGCGCCCGCCCGTTTCAGGGCCCGGGCGCAGGCATCCACGGTGGCTCCGGTGGTCAGGACGTCGTCCAGCAGCAGGATACGTTTGCCGCGAACCCTGGCCGGATCTGGAACCTTGAAGGCGCGCTGCACATTGCGCCGCCGCGCCTTGGCGGAAGGCATGGCGCCCTGGCTGGGTGTGGAACGGCTTCGCACCAGCGCAAAGGGATCAACCGCCAGAGCGCGGCTCGCCGCCAGCCGGCGCGCCAGTTCGGCGGACTGATTGTAGCGCCGCTGCCAGAGCCGCCAACGATGCAGCGGCACCGGCACGATCAGGTCGCAATCGGCCAGGCCGGCCCGTCCGGCACGCTCCAGCCAGCGGGTGAAGCCCGGCACCAGATCCAGCCGGTCGGCATGCTTGAGCGCCAGGATCGCGCCACGGCTTTTCTCGTCATAGACCAGGATGGCGCGCGCGGTATCGAAAGCCGGCGGCCGGGCGAGGCATGCGGCGCAGCTGTTTTCGCCTTCCAGTTCGACGGGAAAGGGCAAGCCGCAGCAGGTGCAGCCGGGGCCGTCCAGAAAGGTGATGGCGCTCCAACAGGCAGCGCAAAGTCCCGGGGCGCCCACCGGCAGCCGGCAGGACATGCAAAGCGGCGGGAACAGCAGATCGGCAGCTGCGCGCAACACGCTTTTCCCATTCCCGGCCATACCCGCTATTCTAGCGCCGATGCCTGACTTACCAAACCAGAGGGCCCGCCCGCCCCTTTTTGATTTTTCCGCAAGCCTGCATGCCCGCCGCCGGGCGCTGAAGCTGTCGGGCGACCGCTTTCTGGACCGGGGCGCGGCGGAAGGGCTGGCCGACCGGCTGGCGGCGGTGACGCGCAAGTT
This sequence comes from Alphaproteobacteria bacterium, assembly GCA_947482125.1. Classification (GTDB taxonomy): domain Bacteria; phylum Pseudomonadota; class Alphaproteobacteria; order Micropepsales; family Micropepsaceae; genus Rhizomicrobium. Next base: position 7,326 of record CANKIV010000050.1, on the reverse strand, counting down.
CAGCCGCGGCTTGTGGATCGGAAATGCGGTACCGCCGGAGATCGCCCCCTTTGCGCTGGACTGGGTCTGTGCGGATTTCGATGCCAACGAATTCCTGAACGCCGGCGAAGCCGGCTTCGATCTGGCCGTCAGCCTGTTCTCTCTGCAGGCGATCAACGACTTGCCCGGCGCGCTGGTGCAGATCCGGCGTGCCTTGAAGCCGGACGGATTGTTGCTGGCGGCGCTGCTGGGCGGCGGCACCCTGAGCGAATTGCGCGACTCTTTTGCCCATGCCGAAAGCGTTACGCGCGGCGGCGCCAGCCCCCGAGTCTCGCCCTTTTCCGATGTCCGCGACCTGGGGGGTCTGTTGCAGCGGGGCGGATTCGCCCTGCCCGTCAGCGATGTCGAGCGTCTGCTGGTGCGCTATGGGGATTTCTTCGCCCTGGCCCGCGACCTGCGCGCTCACGGCCTGACCAATGTGTTGTCGGAACGCAGCCGGTCATTCCTGCGGCGAGACACGCTGGCGGCGCTGCTGGCGCATTACGCCGCCCGGCATGGCGATCCGGACGGCAAGCTCAGGGCGCGATTTGAGATTCTCTATCTCACCGGCTGGTCGCCCCACCACAGCCAGCAAAAGCCGCTCACCCCGGGGAGCGCAAAAGCCCGGCTGGCGGACGCCCTGGGGGTCAGCGAAACCGTTATTTCAGGTTCGAAGACATCGTCGTGAAGAAGGTGGACAGCTTGGTGCCCACGCTGGTCGCGCCGGCGATAATCATGACCGAGATCAGACTGGCAATCAGGGCATACTCGATCGAGGTGGCGCCGCACTGGTTGGCCAGAAGCTGCTTCACAACAGATCGCGCAGCATGGGAATAAGCGGCAAGTCGGCCGCGGGCATGGGAAAGCCGCCCATGTCTTTCGGGCGCACCCATTTCAGCGCCGCGTGATGGCGCGGCTCCGGAACGCCGTCCCAGCGGCGGCAGACATAGAGCGGCATCAAAAGGTGAAATGCGTCGTATGTGTGCGAAGCAAAGGTGAACGGCGCGAGACAGGCTTCCTTCACCGCGATGCCGAGTTCTTCCCTCAGCTCGCGGATCAGGGCATCCTCGGGCCGTTCGCCGGTCTCGACTTTGCCGCCTGGAAATTCCCATAGCCCCGCCATGTTTTTGCCCTCGGGACGTTGTGCAATCAGCACGCGGCCGTCGGGGTCCACCAATGCCACCGCGACAACAAGCATGAGAGGTTGCGGTGTGTTCATGTTGGAGGACCGCGACTAAGGTGGGGTTAAACGGAATGGTTAGCGCAGCTTAACGCTATTCCAACGCGTTAGGGAAACTAGCCCCGGTGCGGGGCGGCAAACAAGGAGAAGACGATGACGACATATGGCAGCGCCGCCTGGAAGGGCGGACTCAAGGACGGTATAGGCGCGATCTCCACCAAGAGCGGCGCCCTGAAGGATCATCCCTATGGTTTTGTCGCCCGCTTTGAAGGCGGGCCCGGCACCAATCCGGAAGAACTGATCGGCGCCGCTCACGCCGGCTGTTTCACCATGGCCCTGTCGCTGATCCTGGGCGAAGCCGGCTTCACCGCAGACCAGATGGACACCAAGGCCGAGATCACCTTGACCAAACAGGATGACGGTTTCGCCATCACCAAGTCGGCTTTGACATTGCGGGCGAAAATTCCCGGCATCGACGAGGCCAAGTTCGCGGAACTGGCCGGCAAGGCCAAGGCGGGCTGTCCGGTGTCCAAACTGCTGACCTGTGAAATCACGCTCGATGCGGCGCTGGCCTAGTCGGCCTTCGGCAAGAATAGCTGTAGTGACAACGGCCCGATCGGCGTGAACCCGCCATCGGGCCGTTGTCGCATCAACTGCAGACCGTGCGCGTCCAGCATCGTCTCGCGAGGAAAAGGTTGTTGCTTGTTCGTGCGGCGCATCTTTTCGCGCACAAAGCGCTCGGCGCCCAAAGACTGGAAATGGCCGGTGATGGGCGCGGGGAATTCCGGGTGGTCGATCACCGGGTCGACATAGGGCCAGAAGGCGTAGCGGCAGTAGTCCTTGGACAGCCAGCGCGGTTTCAACCCGCTGCGGTCGCCATGATTGTAGGCATAATCCAGGCAGTGATCGTCTTCGCTGCGGGTATGGCGCTCCAGCGACTCTTCCCAGTCCTTCAGCAGCGCAAAGGCGGCATCGGTGCCATTCCACAACTGCACCGCGCCGCTCGCCATCAGTTGGGAGTCCGAGGCGACATCGACACTGAAAAAGAATTTCCACAGACGCCCATCCGTCAGCCAGGCATCGTTCACAGGATCGGCCAGCCAGTTGTAGACGGCGAAATCACAGCCTTCGTCGCAAAGCGCCGCAATCAGTTCCGGGGCTTTGCGGAAAATCACATCCGCATCAACATACAGGACCGGCTTGCGGAAGTGGCGCAGGGCAAAATTGATAAAGCGCGGCTTGCTGAATTCCAGATCGGCGCCACCGCCCTCACTGATGGAGCGATGAACCCGCGGCACTTCGAAGATCGTATGCGCCAAACTGCCCAGTGACGCGACAAGTCGTTCCGCTTTCGCTTCATAGCCGCGCGTGAACATGGCGCAGACGATGAAGGGAGCGGACGCATCACCGCCTTCCCGCCACAGGGTGTAGGGGCTGGCCATCAGGCCGTATCAGCTGCGGTAGGAACCATTGATGTCAATGTAGCCATGGGTCAGGTCGCAGGTCCACACGCGTGCCGCGCCTTTGCCCAGGCCCAGATCGACTTCGATGGTCACTTCGCGGCCCGACACGGCCTTGGTCGCGGTCGCCTCGTTGTACTTGGCGGCGCGCATGCCCTTTTCGGCCACCACATGGCCGCCAAAGGAAATCTTCAATTTGTCCCGGTCGGCGACCTCGCCGCTTTTCCCGACGGCCATCACAACGCGCCCCCAATTGGCGTCATTGCCCGCGACCGCGGTCTTGACCAGCGGCGAGTTGGCAATGCTCAGCGCGATGCGCCGGGCCGCAACGTCATTTTCCGCACCCGCTACATCGATGCGGATCAGCTTCTGGGCGCCCTCGCCGTCGCGCACCACTTGCAGCGCGAGATCGAGCAGCAAACCATCCAGCGCGCGGCGGAATTCGGTCAGCTTCTTGTCGCTGGCCTTGGTGATGACGGCATGCTTGCCGCCCTTGCCGGTGGCGAACAGCATCAGCGTGTCGCTGGTGGAGGTGTCCGAATCCACCGTGATGGAGTTGAAAGACGGGCCGACGCCCGCATTCAGACATTCCTGCAGCACCGAAGCGGGCAGATTGGCGTCCGTGAAGACGAAGCTCAGCATGGTCGCCATGTCGGGAGCGATCATGCCCGACCCCTTGGCGATGCCGTTGATGGTGACTTTCACGCCATCGATACTCGCCGTGGCGGTGGCCGCCTTGGCGAAGGTGTCGGTGGTCATGATGGCGTCGGCGGCGGCACGCCAGTTACCGGCGGCGGTCTGGCGCGCCAGGTCGGATAACACGCGCGTAATCTTGGCAGCCGGCAGCGGTTCGCCGATCACGCCGGTCGAGGCCATGAACACCTGGCTGGCGTGACAGCCTGCAACGGCCGCCGCCTCGCTGGCCACTTCGCGCACCCCATCCAGCCCCGCCTTGCCGGTAAAGGCATTGGCATTGCCGCTGTTGACCACAAGCACGCGGGCCTCACCGCCCTTGAGCTTGTCCTGGCACCACAGTACCGGCGCACTGGCGGTTCTGGATTTGGTGAAAACGCCCGCCACCTGGGTTCCCGGCGCCATCAGGGCCAAGAGCACGTCGGTGCGGTTCTGATAGCGCACCCCTGCGGCGGTGGTACCCAGCCGTACCCCGGCCAGCGGGGGCAGTTTGGGGAAGCTTTTGGGGGCCAGCGGCGACACGGCAGGGCCCGCAGACTTGCTTCCGGACGCCTTCTGAGTCGGTTTCGCGCTTTTGGCCATACTTTCCCCCCGATTTGGCGGGGATATTGTTAAAAACCCCCGGTTTGACAAGAGAGTAGCGCGTTCTTATGTCTCCCGCGCGGCCGCCATGCGCAAAAGGCGGCTCTTTTGGGCCTGACCGCCGTTTGGCCCCTTCCGGCCGTATGTAGAGGAATTTCATGCTGGGTCTCAGCACGTTTGCCAAATCGCTTTTCGGCTCCGCCAACGAGCGCAAGGTCAAGCCCCTTTGGGCGACCATCGCCAAGATCAACGCCCTGGAGCCCCGCTTCCAGGTGATGTCGGACGACGAGCTGCGGGGCCAGACCCCCCTGTTCCGCGAGCGGCTGGAAAAGGGCGAGACCCTCGACGACCTGCTGCCCGAAGCTTTCGCCGTGGTGCGTGAAGCCGCCAAGCGCACCCTTGGCCAGCGTCACTTCGACGTCCAGCTGGTCGGCGGCATCGTCCTGCACCGGGGCAACATCGCCGAGATGAAGACCGGCGAAGGCAAGACCCTGGTCGCCACCCTGCCGGTCTATCTCAATGCCCTGGCCGGCGACGGCGTGCATGTCGTCACGGTCAACGACTATCTCGCCAAGCGCGACAGCGAATGGATGGGGCAGATCTACCGTTTCCTGGGCATGAGCGTGGGCGTCATCGTCCACGGTCTCAGCGACGAGGAACGCAAGGCCGCTTATGGCGCCGATATCACCTACGGCACCAACAACGAGTTCGGCTTCGATTACCTGCGCGACAACATGAAATACTCGCTGGACACGATGAGCCAGCGCGGCCACAGCTTCGCCATCGTGGACGAAGTCGACTCCATCCTGATCGACGAAGCCCGCACGCCGCTGATCATCTCCGGCCCCACCGAAGACCAGACCGAAATGTACCGATCGGTGAACGCCGTGATGGGCGCGCTGGTGAAGGAAGATTACGACCTGGACGAAAAGGCGCGCCAGGTGTCGCTGACCGAAGCCGGCAACGAGCACATGACCGAGATTCTCAAGACGGCTGGGGTGCTGGAAACCGGCGATCTGTACGACATCGAGAACATCGCGATCGTCCATCATGTGAACCAGGCGCTGAAGGCGCATCTGTTGTTCCAGAAGGACAAGGATTACATCGTCAAGAACGGCCAGGTCATCATCATCGACGAATTCACCGGCCGCATGATGGAAGGCCGCCGCTATTCCGAAGGCCTGCACCAGGCCCTTGAAGCCAAGGAAGAAGTCCAGGTCCAGCCGGAAAACGTCACCCTGGCCTCGATCACCTTCCAGAACTACTTCCGCCTCTACGACAAGCTGGCGGGCATGACCGGCACGGCGATGACCGAAGCCGCGGAATTCATGGACATCTACAAGCTGGACGTTTTGGAAATCCCCACCAATGTCCCCGTCAGCCGCATCGATGCCGATGACGAGGTCTATCGCACCGCCGACGAGAAGAACGAAGCGATCATCAAGCTGATCATCACCTGTCGCGAGCGCGGCCAGCCGGTGTTGGTGGGCACCACCTCGATCGAGAAATCCGAACAGCTTTCCGAAATCCTCAAGAAGCGGAAGATCCAGCACCACGTGCTGAACGCCCGCTATCACGAGCAGGAAGCCTTCATCGTCGCCCAGGCCGGCCAACCCGGCGCAGTGACCATCGCCACAAACATGGCGGGTCGCGGCACCGACATCCAGCTGGGCGGCAATGCCGACATGCGGATCAAGGCCGAACTGGTCGGCATCACCGACGAAGCCGAACTGGCCGCCAAGAGCGACGCCATCCGCAAGGAAGTCGCCGATAACAAGAAACAGGCGCTGGCCGCCGGCGGCCTCTACATGATCGGCACCGAGCGCCATGAAAGCCGGCGCATCGACAACCAGCTGCGCGGCCGTTCAGGCCGCCAGGGCGATCCCGGCGCCTCGAAATTCTTCCTGTCGCTGCAGGACGACCTGATGCGCATCTTCGGCTCGGAGCGGATGGATGCCATCCTCACCAAGCTGGGGCTGGAAGCCGGCGAAGCGATCACTCATCCCTGGGTAAACAAGGCGCTGGAAAAGGCGCAACAGAAGGTCGAGGCGCGCAACTTCGAGATCCGCAAGAACATACTGAAATATGACGACGTGCTGAACGACCAGCGCCGGGTCATCTTCGACCAGCGCAAGGAGATCATGTCGTCGGAAGACGTTTCCGACCAGATCGCCGACTTCCGCGAGGAAGTGGTGGAGATGCTGGTGGAACGCCACATCCCGGAAAAAGCCTATGCCGAACAGTGGGACGCCAAGGGCCTGCACGACGAGGTCGACAAGATCTTCGGCGCCGACCTGCCGGTGCTGGACTGGACCAAGGAAGAAGGCATCGCCGACGAGGAAGTGCGCGAGCGCATCCTGAAAGCGGTGGAGGAGCGCGCCGCCGAGCGGGCCGCCAATTTCGGCATCGACGTGACCCGTTACGTCGAAAAAGCCATCCTGCTGCAGACCCTGGACCAGAATTGGCGCGAGCACATCGTCAATCTCGACCATCTGCGCCAGTATGTTGGCCTGCGCGGTTACGGCCAGCGTGATCCGCTGAACGAATACAAGAGCGAAGCCTTCGAACTCTTCGAGGCCCTGCTCGTCACCCTGCGCACCGATGTGGTGCGCCAGCTGATGCATGTGCAGATCCAGACCGGCCCGGTGCCGCCGCTGGAAGATACCCCCCTGCCCGACATGTACGCCTCCCACATCGATCCGCTGACCGGCGAAAATGAATTGGAGCAGGCCGGCGCCTGGCCCGACGACGAGCCGGTGGACCCCAACAATCCCAAGACCTGGGACAAGGTCCAGCGCAACGCCCCCTGCCCGTGCGGCTCCGGCAGAAAGTACAAGCACTGTCACGGCGCGCTGACCTGACGTCGCTTGCGCCGATACCGGTTTCGCGCGTTACTCCCGCCATGAGGGATGAATCGTGCTGACTGAGCATCAATCCGGCGGCAAGACGGTCTGGGTGGACCTGTTCAATCCGACCAACGAAGAGATCAGCAAGGCCTGCGGCGTTTATGGCGTGGACATCCCGCCCCGCGAACAGCTGGACGAAATCGAGTTCTCCAGCCGGCTGCAGTATGAAGACGACGCCTTCACCATTTCGGTGCCCGTCACGCCGCACGTAAAAGGCCAGCCGGATGAAGATGTCACCACGCCTCTGGGCTTTGTTCTTACCAAGGACCTGCTGGTCACCATCCGCTTCGCCCAGCTCCACACTTTCGAGGCGATAACGGCGCGGATAAAGCGCCGCGAGCGCAGCCCCGCCGACATCTTCATGGTGATCCTGGAAGCCATGATCGATTACGGCGCCGACCGGCTGGAGGAATTGCGCGCTGAAGCGCTGCGCGTTTCCCAGCGCATCTTCCACAAGGAGATGCAGGAGGAGCAGCAGCACAATGTC
>CANKIV010000049.1 GCA_947482125.1 Alphaproteobacteria bacterium | reverse complement strand
AGCCGGCCCAGCGCCTTCACATTGTGCGGTTCTCCGAAGAAATCATGGATGGCCTCGGCCACCACCCCGCCAATGCCTTCGATATGCTGCAGCTCCTCCCGCGCGTCGTCCGCCGTCATGCCATTCAGGAAGGCGTCCAGGTTCAGGTAGCGCCGCGCCAGCAGCCGGGCGGTGGTCTCCCCGACATGGCGGATGCCCAGCGCGTTGAGCAGCCGGTCGAGGCCGATGGTACGGCGGCGCTCGATCGCCGCCATCAGGTTTTCGACCACCTTGTCTTCGCGGTCTTTCTCCTTCTTCGCCGCCTTCACAGGCTCCTTGCCCTCGGCGGCGCGGCGTTCTTCCGACAGCTGCGCGCGATGCTCGGCCAGGACCTTGCTGACTTTCTCCGGCTTGTCCGTCAGGGCGAAAATGTCGGCGGGCTCTTTCAGCAGGCCCTTGTCATGGAACAGCTCGATCATGGTGCCGCCCAGGCCTTCAATATCGAACTGGTCGCGGCCGACGAAATACTTCAGCCGTTCGACGGTCTGCGCGTCGCAGATCAGCCCGCCGGTGCAGCGGCGGTCGACATCGACCTTGCCGGTCTTTTCATCCACTTCCCGCACGGCATGGCTACCGCAGATCGGGCATAGTTGCGGAAACTTGTAGGGCTTGGCGTTCTTGGGACGTTTTTCCGGGATCACCCGCAGGATTTGCGGGATCACGTCGCCGGCGCGCTGGATCACCACACTATCGCCGATGCGCGCGTCCAGCCGGGCGATCTCGTCTTCATTGTGCAGGGTGGCGTTCTGCACCACCACGCCGCCCACCGTCACCGGCTTCAGCCGCGCCACCGGCGCCAGTTTCCCGGTGCGGCCGACCTGGATCTCGATGTCTTCCAATATGGTTTCGGCCTGTTCGGCGGCGAATTTGTGCGCCGTGGCCCAGCGCGGACTGCGGCTGACAAAGCCCAGCCGTTCCTGCAGGTCCAGCCGGTCCACCTTGTAGACCACGCCATCAATGTCATAGCCCAGCTTGGCGCGCTTGCTCTCGATGTCGCTGTAGAATTTGAGAATCTGCGCCAGCGTCTCGCAGCGCCTGGTCAGCGGATTGACCGGCAGGCCATAGCTCTCGAATTTTTCCAGCATGCCGGAATGGGTCTTGGCGGGAAGTTCGCTGATATCGCCCCAGGTGTAGGCGAAGAAATTCAACGCCCGCGATGCCGTGATCGAGGGATCGAGCTGGCGCACCGAACCGGCGGCCGAATTGCGCGGATTGGCATAGGTCGGCTTGCCGTCCTTCTCCTGGCGCTTGTTCAGGGCCGCGAAGGCCTTGTGGGTCATATAGACCTCGCCGCGCACTTCCAGCACGGCGGGGGGCTTGCCCTTCAGGCGCAGGGGAATATCGGAAATGGTCTTCAGGTTGGCGGTGATGTCCTCGCCTTCCTGGCCGTCGCCGCGGGTGGCGCCCTGCACCAGCACGCCATTCTCATAGCGCAGCGAGGCGGAGAGGCCGTCGATCTTCGGCTCGGCCGTCACCGCCACCTCGTCGTCGTCCTTCAGGCCCAGGAAGCGGCGCACCCGGCCCAGGAAGTCCGCCACATCCTCGTCACTGAAGGCATTGTCCAGCGACAGCATGGGCCTGCGATGGACCACCTTGGCGAAACGCTCGCTCGCCCTGGCCCCGACCCGGTGGCTGGGGCTGTCGGCGCGCACCAGCAGGGGAAAGCGTTCTTCGATATCGGCATTTCGGCGGCGCAGGGCGTCATAATCCGCGTCGGTGATCTCGGGTGCGTCATCGCCATGATAGGCGCGGTCATGGCGCGCGATTTCCCTTGCCAGCCGGTCGAGTTCTTTCTCCGCCTCGGCCGACGTCAGCTTGTCGACGGATTTAAGCACGTTTGCGTTGTTTCTTCGCGGGCCCAGAGGCTTCGGCCATCAGCCGCTTGGCGGCGGCGCGGGCTTCCTCGGTGACATTGGCGCCCGACAGCATGCGGGCGATTTCTTCCAGCCGCTCGCTGTCATCCAGCATTTCGATCCTGGTCTTGTCCTTGACGCGGCTGATGCGGAAATGCCGCGCGGCGCGGGCCGCCACCTGCGGCGAATGGGTGACCAGCAGGACTTGCGTGGTTTCGGCCAGGCGCTGCAGGCGTTCGCCCACCGCATCGGCCACTGCCCCGCCCACGCCCCGGTCCACTTCATCGAACACCATGGCGGCGGGCGAGGACACCGCCGCCAGCGCCACTTTCAGGGCCAGCGAAAACCGCGCCAGTTCGCCGCCCGAGGCGATCTTGGCCAAGCCGCCAAAGGCCGCGCCTTCCACCGTCGCCACTTCAAAGGCAATGCGTTCCAGCCCGCCCGCCGTGCCCTTGTCGTCGTCCAGCTTTTCCAGCGCGACGCGGAATTTGGCATGGCCCAGCTTCAGCGGCGTCAACTCGCCCGCCACCGCGCTTTCCAGCTTCTTCGCCGCGCCTTCGCGCGATTTGGAGAGCTTGCGCGCCGCCGTCAGGTACGCGTCGCGGGCGGCGCTCACTTTGCTTTCCGCCTTCTTGATCTGGTTGCCGCCGCTGGTCAGGGCTTCCTGCCTGGCGGCATAGTCGTCGCGCAGCGCCGGGAGCTGATCCGGCAGCACGCTGTATTTGCGCGCCAGCGCCCTGAGCGCGAACAGCCGCTCTTCCTTGCGTTCCAGGGCATTGGTGTCGGTGTCCAGCCGCGACTGCAGCGATTGCAGTTCCTGCCGCGCTTCCTCGGCCAGGGCATAGGCCTGTTCCAGCGCGGTTTCGGCGGGGGCGGCGATCCGCCTCGCCTCTTCATTCATGCGGCTGAGCTTTTTCATGGCCTGGGCCAGGCCGGTCTGCGCCCCGCGATCGCCCTGCAGCGACTCCAGCGCCGAGGAAATGTCTTCCACTATCCGCGCCGCATTCATGCCCAGGGCGCGTTCGGCGGCCAGGCGTTCCTCCTCGCCCGCTTCCGGCGCGAAGTCACTCAGTTCCATGGCGGCAGCCCGAACGAACTCGGCCTCGGCTTGGGCACGGGCGGCGAGAGCCTGCAAGTCTTCCAGCGCGGTGCGGGCAGCGGCCCATTCGCCATACAAGGCCGCCACGGTCTGGGCATCGCCGTTCAGGGCGCCAAAGCCGTCCAGCAAAAGCCGATGGGTGGCGGTGTCAAACAGGCCCCGGTCGTCCTGCTGGCCATGCACTTCCAGCAGCAGCGACCCCAGGTCCTTCAGCAGGCCGACGCCCACCGCTTCGTCATTGATGAAGGCGCGGCTGCGTCCGTCGGCGGCCAGGGTCCGGCGCAGCACGATTTCCTCGCCCGCAGGCATCTCCTGGCTTTCCAGCAGGGCGCGCGCCGCATGGTTCTTGCCCGGCTCGAAGATGGCGGTGGCGGAACCTTGGGCCGCCCCTGCCCGCACACTGGCGCGGCCGCGCCCACCCACCGCCAGGCCCAGCGAATCCAGCAGGATGGATTTGCCCGCCCCGGTTTCGCCGGTCAGGACATTGAGGCCGGGGGCGAATTCCAGCGCCGCCTGCTCGATCAGGACGATATCGCGGATGGTCAGGGCTGAAAGCACGGATGCCCCTTCAGGAATCACATAATCTTGCGGAAAGCCTGACTGATCCAGGAGCCCCTGTCTTCCATGGGCTTGAGGTTACGCCCACGAAGAATGTTGTAGGCCGACTGATACCAGCCGGAACCGGGGTAATTGCGGCCCAGCACGGCGGCGGCGGTCTGGGCCTCGCTGTTCAGGCCCAGGCTGTAATAGGCCTCGGTCAGGCGCTGCAGCGCCTCGGCGATCTGGGGGGTGGTCTGATACTGGTCCACCACGGTGCGGAAGCGGTTGATGGCGCCGATATAGTCGCCGCGCGTCAGGTAATAGCGGCCCACCGCCATTTCCTTGCCCGCCAGATGGTCATTGGTCAGGTCGATCTTCAGCGTGGCGTCGCGGGCATATTCGGTGTCCGGGAAACGCTGCACCACGTCCTGCAGCGCCACCAGCGCGCCTTCGGTGTTGGACTGGTCGCGGCCGACGTCGACGATCTGCTCATAGAGCGAAATCGCCTTGATGTAGAAGGCATAGGCCACTTCGCGGCTGCCCGGATGCAGCGAGATGTAATTGTCGGCGGTGGAAATGGCGGAGGTATAGTCGTTGGCCTGGTAGGAGCAGAAGGCGCTGATCAGCATGGCCCGCCGCGCCCACACCGAATAGGGATGCTGGCGGTCCACCTCGTTGAAGGTGCCGGCGCAGGCTTCCCAGTTGCCCAGATTGATCATGCGCCAGCCATCGGCATAGATCTGCTCGACGCTGCGCTCCTGATAGGCGGCGGCGTCCTTGTTGGCGTTGTTCTTTTCGTTGTCGCTGTCGAAAATCGAGCAGCCCGCCAGCAGGGTCAGGCTCGACCCCAACAGGGCGGCGCGCAGGAAAGCGGAAACAGAGGTCGGCATCACGAGTCCTTTTGCGCGAATATCACGTTAAATCAGTGGTTTAACGGCGGCCTTGGCCGGACCTCGCGTCTTGCGCGCTCTATATACCGCGCTCCCCCCGATTCAGGAAAGTGTCTGTTTTTAAAGGAACCCCGGCCCCTTCGCTGGTCCCAGGCCCAGCTACGGGCCCCCCTTCTGTGCGTGCTGGCGCACGCGAAGGGGGATCAGGCCTCGATGCGCTGATAATTGGCCGGGTCCGCGAACAGGGCCCGCAGCAGGGCATTGTTGGTGGCGTGGCCGGATTTCCTGCCCTCGAAGCGGGCGATCAGCGGGGCGCCGGCCAGCGCCATGTCGCCGATGGCGTCCAGGATCTTGTGGCGCACGAATTCGTCGGCGAAGCGCTGGGTGTCGCGGTTGACCACGCCCGTGGAATCCAGCGCCAGGGTATTGGCCAGCGAGGCGCCCCTGGCCAGGTTCATCTTGTTCAGGGCCTCCAGCTCGCTGAGGAAACCGAAGGTGCGGGCCGGGGCGATTTCGGACTTGAAGCCGGCGCGGCTGAAGGCGAATTCGTAATACTGCTCGCCGATCACCGGAAAGCTGAGGTCATAGGCGTAGGACAGGCTGTCCGCCGGCAGCAGCGAAGCCTTGGCGTCGCCGCTTTCCACCGTCACGGGCCTCAGAACCTTGATCGCCGTGCGGCCTTGCGCCTGTTCCGCCATCCCGGCGCTTTCCAGCAAGGTGAGATAGGACAGCGCATCGCCATCCAGGATGGGCGGTTCCGGCCCGTCCAGCGTCACCAGCAGGTCGTCTATCTCCAGCCCGGCGGCTGCGGCCATCAGGTGCTCGACCACGCCGACCCTGGCGCCGCCCTGCTCCAGCACCGTGCCCAGCCTGGTCTCCCCCACATGGGAATACAGAGCGGCAATGTCGGCCCCCAGATCGGCGCGGCGAAAGACGATGCCGCTGCCGGAGGCGGCCGGCGCACAGGTCATGGTGACGGACACGCCGGCATGCAGGGCGGTGCCGGTGGCGGTGACGGCCTTGGCGAGGGTGTGGCGGGGAGGCATGGCGGCAGCTTAGGCTATTTTCCTCAAAATCCCACGGATTCGATCATGCGCATGACCTACGGGCTGGGACTGACGGCAAGCGCCATTGCGGCGCTGATCCTGCCTGGCCAGGCGCAAGACCGCACCTGGCGCTTTCACGCCGACCATGTGCTGGGGACCTCGCTCGATCTTGCGGTGGTGGCGACGAAGCCCCTGGCGGCGGCGCTGGCGATCGACGCGGCGCGCACCGAGATCGCCCGCCTGGACGAAATCCTGAGCGCCTGGCGCAGCGACAGCGAATTGATGGCGCTGAACGCCTCGCCCTCCCTGTCCGTGTCGCCGGACCTGTTCGCCGTGATCGGGCTTTGCGAGAAAATGCGCGGCATCACCGGCGGGGCTTACAGCGCGCGCATCGGGCGACTGCTGACCGCCTGCAAGGACGTCGCGCGGATGGCGGTGCGGATCGAAGCCGCGCCCCTGCGCCTGGATGCGCACCGCCGCACCATCACCCGCCCCGAAGACATCATCCTTGCCGTGGACGGATTGGCCAAGGGCTACATCATCGACCGCGCCCTGGCGGCGGCGCGCTGCGTGCCGGGCGTGGACGGCGTGATGGTGGATATCGGCGGCGACCTCGCCTGCTGGGGCGCTGCCCCGGACGGCGCGCATTGGCGGATCGGCGTGGTGGATGCCGCCAACCCGGCCGACAATGCCCCGGCCCTGTCGCATCTTTTGATCTCGGGCCAGGCGGTTGCCACCAGCGGGCGTTCGTCGCGCGAGCAGCTGACCGTGTCGCCGTTCACCGGCGCGCGGCTGGATCACATCGCCTATGCCACGGCGGTGGCGGACAGCGCCGCCGAGGCGGACGCCCTGGCCACTGCCTTCTCGGTGCTGCCGCCACAGGACAGCCTGGCGCTGGCCGACAGTCTGCCCAATGTCGCGGCGCGCATCGTCACCAAGAATGGGGAGAGCTTCGCCTCCACCCGCTGGCAATGCGCAGGCACGCCGGTGGCGCAGGCCGCGGGCGCATGGCCGCCAGGCTTCGGCGTGAACATCGAGTATGAAGTACCCCCGATCAGCGCCGGCACCTATCACAACCCCTATGTCGCGATGTGGATCACCGACGAGAACCGCGCCCTGGTCCGCACCCTGCTGGTGCTGGGAACGGACCCCCGCTACCGCGAGGAAAACTACATCTACTGGCGGCGCTTCGGCCGCAACGACGTCAAGCTGGTGGATTCGGTGACCCGCCCCACCCGCGCGCCGGGCCAGTACAGCATCAAGTGGGACGGCCTGGACGATGCGGGCAGAAAAGTGCCGCAAGGCAAGTATATCCTGACCATCGAGGCCACCCGCGAAAAAGGCGGCCACAATGTGCAGCGCCTGGACCTGACCCTGGGCGCGGACGGCGCGGTGGTGGAATCCAAAGGCGAAGGCGAGATCGGCCGCATCCGCGCCAGCTATGGGAGAAGCCAGTGACCGATGTGTCGCGTGACACGCTGCCGGATGCGCGCCGGCCGCGCCCGATGCCCCCTTGGAAGATCGAATTCTACCGCCAGTCGCGGCTGTGGCACGGCTATCTGTCGGCCTTCGCCTTCATCGCGCTGATGTTCTTTTCCGTCACCGGCCTTTTGCTCAACCATCCCGAATGGCTGAAGCGCGAAGACGCCAGGCCCCAGGAGACCCGCTTCATCCTGCCCGCCAGCGGCATGGCCGCCGCCTTGAAGACGCCCGATCCGGCGCGGGCGCTGGGCGCGCTGATGCCAAGCCATGACGGCGTGGGCGGGGTCTATGCCTCGGGCGAGATTGATGGCGACGAAGCCTTCCTGCGCTTTGAAGGCGTCAGCGGCAATGCCAGCGTGGTGGTGGACCTGAAGACCGGCGCAGCCGAGGCGACGCGGCGCAAGGCCGACGCCGTCACCATCCTGAACGACCTGCATCGCGGCAAGAATGCCGGCGCGGCCTGGAAGCTGCTGGTCGACATTTCCGCTGCGGTCTTTTTGATCCTGTCGCTGGTCGGCTACATCCTGTTCTTCAGCCTGCGTTACCGCCTGGCGCAGAGCCTGGGCCTGACGGTGGTGAGCCTGGCCGCGATGGCCGCCATCTTCGTCTGGCTGGTGCCATGACCCTGGAATGCGCGTGACCGCTTCTGGCTTCAGCAGGCAGTTTCAATTCGAGACAGGTTCGAAAATGCGCCGCCACAAATTTTAATAAACTCTTATTGGGGGTTCCCTATAACGGCGCCAAGGGGGCTTCAATGTTTCTTCTGCCCAATGGTTTGCGCGTAAAATTCTCGTCCGTTTTTGCGATCTGCTCCAGTCTGGTGCTGATGCTGGCGGTGGTGGGAATATTCGCGGCTTCGTGGCAGGGCAAACTGGGCGTAAGCTGGGTTGTCAGCGACGGCCTTCTGGCCTTTCTGGGGGATTGAGATTGCCTATCAGCTGTGGCGGGTTTGCCGGCTGTGGGGACGAAAGCGAGCCTGAGCAGCAAGGCACACGGGCAGCTCCATCGGGGAAAGGGATTCGCGCGCATGCAAATGGCGCCGAAATCATTCGCACGAGATCACAAGTACGACCGGGATTTTTTTCTGGCCTTTGCCGCTATGTCCTGGATCGCGGTTGTCATGGGATTCAGCCCCGAGCTTGGCGGGCATCTGAAGGGACGGACGCCTTTTCCGCCCCTCATTGTCCATATTCACGTCCTGATCTTTGGCGGCTGGCTGGTCCTGTTTACAGCGCAAATCGCACTGATCCGCTCGCGGCGCCTGGGCCTTCACCGCAAGCTGGGTCTCATTGCGGTGCCGCTGGTGCCCGTCATGGTCGTACTTGGCGTGGCAACAAGCCTGGTCAGCCGCCGGCTCCACTTCGAAGCCGGGCAAAATGAGATGCTGGCCTTCATGATCGTGCCACTTACCGACATGGTGCTGTTTCCCAGCTTCGCCATTCCCGGGCTGTTGTTGCGCAAAGATCCGGCGGCACACAAGCGGCTGATCATGCTGGCGACTGCAATGCTTTTGCCGGCCGCATTCGGGCGCTGGATCGGTCCAGGGATATTGTTCCATTACGGGGATGGCTTCTTCGGCCTGATGGCCCAGGCCTATCTGGGCTCCAATGCCATGATCCTGGCCGCGATCCTGTATGACCGCATGACACGCGGCCGCATCCATTGGGTTTATGCCATCGCCGTTCCCTGGATTCTGGCCGTGCAGGCGATAACCTCTGCGATCTATCACTGGTCAGGATGGTTGCCTCTGGCGCAGCGCATGATCGGCCATTGACACAGTCCTTGGTGCCAGTGGCTTCGGCACCAAGCTCCGCCCAGCGTGAACGTCCGCTTCTGGCGCGAAGCGGGCATGCGGCCGACCCGAATTCCCCAAAATGTCCGGCAGACCCGTAAAGTCTACTGGGCGCCCTTGCGCGGATCGATGCCGCGCGAATACCAGATCGGGAAAGTACCCGGCTGGGTGGCATAGGCGATGAACTGCTGGCCAAGCGCCTGATTCCTGGCCTTGGCGGGGACGGCGGCGACGGCGTCCAGGTAGCGGCCGTATTCCTCCGGGATCGGCCCCACGACGACCAGGTTATCCCATTTTAGAATCTGGCTGATGTTCTGCACCGCCATGTCGCCTTCGTTGCGGGCCAGGGCATCACCGCCTTCGCCGTAGGCGCTCGGCGCGTGCTTCACCCCGGCCATTTCCGGCAGGTCGAACAGGCTCGACAGCATGTAGGAGGTGCGGCTGCACCCCGGACCACCCGGCGTGCCGTTGCATCGCGAGTGCAGGACAAGGTTCGCGGACTTCAGGACGGCGACGAACTTCTCTTTGGTGGAAATGTCCGGGATCTTTGCGCCCTTCTGGACAGCCAGGCCCTGATAAGAACGGCCTATACGCGTGCGGGTACCGGGCTTGATGGCGCCCTTGGCGGTGATGTCGTCCATATGGTCGGCCGGCAGGAAGACCGCATCGACCGCGCCGTCAACCGCCAGGCCCATGACCTGGTCCATGCCCCCGCTTTTCACGGTGACCTTGATGCCGGTCTGCGCCTCGAAGGCCTTGGTGATGATGTCGAGGCCGCCATTGTTGGTGAAGCCCGGGGTGCCCACGATGACCTCACGGGGGCCCTGCGCGCCGGCCGGGGTCGCGAAACCCAGTCCCAAAACGGCGGCGGCCACGGCGCCGAGAGCGATATTGAAAATTCGCATGATCCCTCCTGGAGGCGGCAGGCCAGGCGCCGTTATCGACGCGTTTGATGATGGCTCAGCCGAAATCAGGGGGATTTATACACGGATATTCCTGTTACCGCATCAGGCCTATTTGGCACCCCGACGGCCGTTCCATATAAAGCCGATGGCCAGCAGCACCGCCATCAGGACCTGCGCAATCAGGCCTTCGCGGGTGGGATAGAGGCCCAGGATCTCGACGCGCGGGAAGCCCGCCAGCGGATTGATGGCGATATAGCCCGCCCCCTGCAGCGCCGAAGTGCCCTTGCCGATCAGCACCACCGCCAGCACCGCAATCAGCCAGGAGCTGTAGGCGAAGAACTTGCCGATCGGCAGGCGGCGGCTGAAGCGCATCATCACCACGGCGATCACCGCCAGCACGGTGATGGCCGCGCCCGCGCCCGCCAGCACCGAGCCGCCATTGCCCTGGCTCCAGATCGCGGCATAGAAAAGAATGGTTTCGAACACTTCGCGGTACACCACGATGAAGGCCAGCGCGAAGAGGAACCAGGCGGACTGCTTGTTCAGGGCGTGGCTCATGGTACCGCGGATATAACGCTGCCAGGCTTCGGCGCTGCTCTTGCCGTGCATCCAGATTCCCACCCACAGCAGCACGGCGGCGGCGAACACCGAGCCGAAGCCTTCGGTCAGTTCGCGGCTAGCGCCGCTGATGGTGATCAGCCAGGTTGCCGCCGCCCATGTCGCGGCCCCGCCCACCAGCGCCGCCACCCAGCCGCCATGAACGTACGGCAGCACATCGCGGCGGTCCGCCTTGTTCAGGAAGGCGATCATGGCGATGACGATCAGAAGCGCTTCCAGCCCTTCGCGCACCAAAATCGTGAAGGCGGCGATGAAGCTGGACATGCCCGAGGACGCGCCGGGCGCCAGCGCGATTTCGGCCTGGGCGAACAGGGCATCGAGCGCCGCGATCTGGCCGCGCACGGTTTGGACCGGCTCGCCCTTGGCGATGCCGGCGCGCAAGTTCGCCATGGCGCCCTCGATGCGGATCATCAGGGCATGGTCGCGGGCCGACAGCGCGGGTTCGACCGGCTCGAAGCCGTCGAGATAGGCCGACAGGGCCAGGTCTTTGGCGGCCCGCCGGTCCTGGCGTTGATAGGCGGCCAGCGCCTCGTCCAGGCGCGCGCGCGCCACGGTCAGCGCGCCGCTGCTGCGCTCGGCCGCAATGGCCTCGGGATGACGGCGCAAATAGGCAATGACGGAGTTGGCCCTGTCCGCACCCAGGCTGGCGGCGAGTACGGCCGGCGTGGTGCCGACCAGCTTTTCCAGAGTCATGTCCTTGCGCAGGGGGCTATCTGCTTTCCAGATCTTTTCGCCTTCGCCGCCATCGGGATAAGCCAGGGAGCCGGCATAGAAGGCCAGCGCCCAGCGGTCCTGCGGCGGCAGTTCGGCGAAGCTGCGCATGCTGGTGCCGTCGAGGCCCTGCTCGATGACCTGGAACAGGGCGAACAGGCTGCGTTCGCGGGCGCGGGCATGGTCGGTGAAATCGATCGGCGGCGGATCGAGGCCGACGGAATCCGGGCCCTTGCCGTTGCCGCTGGCGCCATGACAGGCGGCGCAGTTCTGGGCGTAGAGTTGCTGGCCGCGCGCCAGGTCCGGCGCTTTGGTGGGCGCCAGCGGCACCGGATAGGCCTTGATAAGGTCGGCGGCGGCGGCGCGGGCGGCGATGGCGACCGCCTCTGGCGCACTCTTGGCCGCGATCAGTTTTTCCAGCGCGCCGGCTTTCTGCATCAGCGCCGTCTTTTCGGTGGTGACCGGCAGCAGCGCGATGCGCTCGCGGGCCGACTTCGAGAATTCCACCATCTCCTGATATTCGGCGGCGCTGATGATCTTGCCGTCCGCGACCGCGCCGGCATAGTCGACCGCGATATAGTCCAGCAGCCGCCATACGGTCTGGGCCGGGGCGGTCTGAGCCTGGGCCGGAACTGCCCCCAGCAGCAGGACGGCGAGCAAAAAAGCGGCGGCGCGGAAGGACATCGGCAGACAGGCTTTCTGAGAATGGTTCTCAGTTGTAACAATGCCCGCGCCTGAAGTCGAGCCCGGCGCCGGCAACAAAAAAGGGCGGCCTGCGCCGCCCTTTTTCATTCTGATGGGGCCGAACCTAGCTCGACTGGCGGCGCAAAAACGCCGGGATCTCGAACTGCTCGTCGCGCTTGTGATCGGGGAACAGGTCGTCATCCTTGGCGCGCGGCGCTTCGGATTGCGGCTGCGGCATCGGGGTCGCGGTGGCGCGCTGCTGAGCGGGAGCCGCCATGCGCGGTTCCGGCGCCGGTTCGGCACGCAGGTCCTGGGTCTTCTTGCGGCCGAAGAAACCCCAGCCGCTTTTCTTTTCGGCCGGGGCTTGCGCCAGCGGCTGCGTTTCCAGCGGGCGATAGGTTTCGGTGGCGGGATACTTCACCACCTCTTCCATGATTTCCGGCGCGTCGGTGCCGCCCAGGATGTAGTCCTCGGCCGGGCTCTTGTCGGCGCCGATTTCCTGCGCCAGCGCATTCATGGTGGCATGCACCGGATTGAGGGTGGCTGCGGTCGCCGCCGCCGGCATGGGTGCATAGGCGGGAGCTTTACTCCCGAAAGGTGGGACTGGATCGGCGATACGGGCCGGCGATTTCAGGTTCAGGTGCGGGTGAAGCGTGCGCACCTTTTCCGGCAGCGGCATGCGCATCTGGTCGGCATCGATGCCGGTGGCGACAACCGAGACGCGGATGCGGCCCTCCATGTCGTCCAGGATGGTGTTGCCGAAGATGATGTTGGCGTCGGGATCGACTTCCGAGCGGATGCGGTTGGCGGCCTGCTCGACTTCGAACAGCATCAGGTCCGGACCGCCTGTGATGTTGATCAGGACGCCCTTGGCGCCCTTCATCGTGACATCGTCCAGCAGCGGGTTGGAGATCGCCATGTCGGCGGCGCGCATGGCGCGGTCTTCGCCTTCGGCCTCGCCGGTGCCCATCATCGCCTTGCCCATCTCGGAGATCACCGACTTGATGTCGGCGAAGTCGAGGTTGATCAGGCCCGGCATCACGATCAGGTCGGTGACGCCGCGCACGCCGGCATGCAGCACTTCATCGGCCATGGCGAAAGCCTGGGCCATGGTGGTGCGCTCATTGGCGACGCGGAACAGGTTCTGGTTGGGAATGACGATCAGGGTGT
>CANKIV010000048.1 GCA_947482125.1 Alphaproteobacteria bacterium | reverse complement strand
CTCGCCGGCAATGTCGATCACCAGCGCGTCGGGATGGGCGATCTGCACCCCCACCGCCGCCGGCAGGCCATAGCCCATGGTGCCCAGGCCACCGGACGTCATCCAGTGGTTGGGCTCGTTGAAATGGAAGCGCTGCGCCGCCCACATCTGGTGCTGGCCGACTTCCGTGGTCACGAACACGTCCTTGCGATGCTTGGTCAGCTCGTAAAGCCGGTCGATGGCATATTGCGGCTTGATGATGCTGTCGGAATTTCTGTACGACAGCGACTGTTTGGTGCGCCACTGGTCGATCTCTTTCCACCAGTCCTTCAGCGCCGCGCCCTGAACCTTGTGCTTCTGGGCCTTCCAGAAACGGATCATTTCGCGCAGCGCCTTGGTGGCGTCCGCCACGATGGGCAGGTCCACCCGCACGATCTTGTTGATCTGCGAGGCGTCGATATCCAGGTGGATTTTCTTGGACTTGGGCGAGAAGGAACTGACCTTGCCGGTGCAACGGTCGTCGAACCGCGCGCCCAGACAGATCATGACGTCGCAATCATGCATGGCGTGATTGGCTTCCCAGGTGCCGTGCATGCCCAGCATGCCCAGCCATTCGGGACGCGAGGCCGGAAACGCGCCCAGGCCCATCAGGGTCGAGGTCACCGGAAAGCCGGTCAGGTCCACCAGCTCGCGCAGCAGCGCCGAAGCTTCCGGTCCGGAATTGATGATGCCGCCGCCGGTATAGAAGAGCGGCTTCTTCGCCGCCGCCATCATCTCCACCGCCTTGACGATGGAGGACAGGTCGGGATCGGTCTTGGGCCGGTAGGTGCGGTGATGCACCGACTGCGGCCCCAGATAGGAACCGGTCTGGAACTGCACATCCTTGGGAATGTCGACCAGCACCGGGCCCGGGCGGCCCGTGGTGGCGATCTCGAAGGCTTCATGCAGCACGCGGGACAGATCGCCGATATGCTTCACCAGCCAGTTGTTCTTGGTGCAGGGCCGGGTGATGCCTACCGTGTCGCATTCCTGGAAGGCATCGGTGCCGATCAGGTGCGTCGGCACCTGCCCCGTCAGCACCACCAGCGGAATGGAATCCATCAAGGCATCGGTCAGGCCGGTGACGGCATTGGTAGCGCCGGGACCGGAGGTCACCAGCACCACGCCGGGCTTGCCGGTGGAGCGGGCATAGCCTTCGGCGGCATGCACCGCGCCCTGTTCGTGGCGCACCAAGACATGGGTGATGCCTTCGACCTGGAACAGCGCGTCATAGATCGGCAGCACCGCGCCGCCGGGATAGCCGAAGATATGGGTGACGCCCTGATCCTTGAGCGCACGGATGACCATCTGCGCGCCAGTCATCGTCTGGGCGCTTTCCGCGGCCCGCGCCGCGTCCTTCAATGTGTCGTCCTTGTCCATGACCGTCCCTTGCAAATTCCAATGCTCGCAATTGCACCAAAGATAAAGGGGCGTTTCCGCCCCTTGTCCGCATGGCCGCCCTGCCCAAAACGAAGCGTCAGCTTCGCCGGGTGTGCGGCCTGGTAACTACGAGCCTAGCGTTCATGGCGCCGGAACTTAGGGATGGTGCAGCGCGGCGTCAAGCAATTTCACGCAGAAATTTGACCGAATTGCGCAATAATATTGCTCTGTAAAGGGTCATACCAGATATAATGTGGCATACGGTTGCGAAACCACGTCATCTGGCGCCTGGCAAACTGCCGCGTCGCGGTGATGGCCTGCTCCAGCGCATCGCTGCGGCTGATCTGCCCCGCTGCCAGCGCCTGCAGGGGGCGCAGGCCCAGCAGCTTGGCGGCCGGCAAGGCCGGGTCCAGCCCGGCCAGGGCGGCAGCCTCCTTAAGCCCGCCCCGCTCCACCATCTCTTCAAAGCGCACGGCAATGCGGGCGCGCAGCTCGCTGCGCGGCGGGTCCAGCACAAAAGCCGCGATGTGGCTGTTCTTCAGGATGGATTGGGCGGGCGCTTCCTGCCATTCCGCCAGCGGACGCCCCGTCGCCTCGAACACTTCATAGGCGCGCAGAACCCGCTGGGGATCGCTGGGGCGCAGCTTCGAAGCGGTCCGCGGATCGCGCGCCGCCAGGCGGGCATGCAGTTCTTCCACGCCGATTTCGTCCAGCAGCCCGCGCGCGCTGTCGCGCACCTCCGGCGGTATTTCCGGGATCTCCGCCAACCCGTCGGTCAGGGCGGAAAAATAGAGTCCGGTTCCGCCCGCGAAAATCGGCACCCGCTTCATGCTGCGCGCTTCAGCCAGCGCCGCAATCGCGTCGGTGCGCCAGCGCCCCACCGAATAGACCTCATCCACGCCGACATGGCCGTAAAGCAGATGCGGCAACCGCGCCTTGTCGGCATCGGAGGGCTGCGCCGTCAGGATCGGCGCTTCGCGATAGACCTGCATGGAATCGGCGTTGATCACCACGCCGCCGATCTTCTCGGCCAGCGCCAGTGCGGCCTGCGACTTGCCGCTGGCGGTGGGGCCTGCAATAAGGACCGCGTCAAATTTCATGCGTGAACAATGTTTGTTCTGAACGTCATCGGCAAGGGCGCTGACCCCAAACTCTTTTCAGGACTGGGCAGCGCCGACGCGCAAATCCTCTCGCCGGACCATGCCTTCGACCTTCCGGTGACCGGCATCGCCGCCTTGATCGCGGCGCGCGACATCGCCGCCGACCTGCCGCTGGACATCAATCTGGTGAAGACGGCGCAGCGGCGCAAGAAACTGCTGATCGCCGACATGGATTCCACCATCATCAATGTCGAATGTCTGGACGAGCTGGCCGACATGGCCGGGCTGAAACCCCAGATCGCCGCCATCACCGAACGGGCAATGCGCGGCGAACTGGAATTCGAAGGCGCGCTGAAAGAGCGCGTCGGGATGTTGAAGGGCCTGAAGCTGGATGCGCTGGAGCGCACCTATGCCGAGCGGGTGCGGCTCAATCCCGGCGCGAAGTCGCTGCTGGCCACCATGCGCGCGGGCGGTGCCCACACCATGCTGGTGTCGGGCGGCTTCGGTTATTTCACCCAGCGGGTGGCCGAGGCTGCGGGCTTTCATGCCGAGCGCGGCAACACGCTATTGGATGACGGCGTGACGCTGACCGGCGAAGTCGGCATGCCGATCCTTGGCCGCGAAGCCAAGCTGGCGGCGCTGGAAGAAGCCGTCGCAGATCTGAAGATCGACTTTTCCGAAACCCTCGCGGTGGGCGACGGGGCAAATGACCTGGCCATGATCCAGCGCGCCGGCCTGGGGGTCGCCTACCACGCCAAACCGGTGGTGGCGCAAAGCGCCGGTGCCGACATACATCACAATGACCTTACCGCCCTGCTCTATCTGCAGGGTTACAGCGACGGCGAGATCGTCAGATCGGATTGAAGTGCGCGAAGGCGTGCTGGGCTTCGGGCAAGGACGCCAGCGGCACAAAATCCATCACCTCGCTCATCGCCTTCCAGTGAGCGCCGATCTCGGCAATGGCGGGCGCGCCGCGGGATTTTTCCACCGATTCCCATTCGAAGATTTCGACCAGTTCGCCGTCCTTGCCCACCCCCTGCACCACGGCACGATCGGTGATCAGGTTGTGCTGGCGCAACAGCGGCACATGGCCCTGCATCAGCAGGCGGGCTTCACCCTCGTGCCCCGGATGCGGACGATAGGAACAGATGACAAGTATCCCCATCAAAACCCTCCCTAATTCAGGCGCAATCCCACAAAAGTGAGGTCGCCGCTGCGGCTGATCAGCAGCAGCGCCACTTTCTTGCCGGCTTTGGCATCGGCTTCGATTTTCTTGGAAACATCGGCCGCCGTCTTCACCGCCTGGCTCGAAATCTCCACGATCACGTCGCCGGGCTGCACTTTCTTTTCGCCCGCAACGCTGCCGTCTTCCACGGCAGTGACCAGCACGCCCTGCACGCTGGCGCCGATCTTGAACCTGGCGCGGGCCGCCGCGTCGAGCGCGCCCAGCGAAAGCCCAAGCTGGGTCAGCCGGGACTGGCTTTTCACCGGGGCGGGCGGCGGTTTCACCGCCCTGTCCGGCTTGGCGTCGTCCGCCAGTTTCTGCACCGTGATACGCAGGGTCTGCTTGCTGCCCCGGCGCAGCACATCCATGTTCACAGTCTTTCCGATGGGCGTGTCGGCCACGATGCGCGGCAAAGCGCGGTCGTCGGGCACGGCCTTGCCGTCAAAGCCGGTGATCAGATCGCCGTTGCGCAACCCCGCTTTCGCCGCCGGTCCGCCGTCGGTCACGCCCGCCACCAGCGCGCCCTTCATGTTCACCAGCCCCAGGCCCTCGGCGATCTCGGACGTCACCTGCTGGATGCGCACCCCGATCCAGCCGCGCCGCGCGGTGCCGAACTGGCGCAGCTGGCCCACCACCTGCCGTGCCAGATTTGACGGAATGGCGAAGCCGATGCCGACGCTGCCGCCGGACGGCGAGAATATCTGGGAATTGATGCCGATGACATTGCCGTCCATGTCGAACAGCGGGCCGCCGGAATTGCCGCGATTGATCGGTGCATCGGTCTGGATGAAATCGTCATAGGGGCCGGCATTGATGTTGCGGTTGCGCGCCGAGACGATGCCCGCCGTCACGGTGGAGCCGATGCCGAAGGGATCGCCGATGGCGATGACCCAGTCGCCGATCCGCGCCTTGTCGCTGTCGCCGAAGCGGGTGGCGGGCAAGGGCCGCTTGGACGTGACCTTGAGCAGCGCCAGGTCGGTCTTGGTGTCGCGTCCCACCACCCGGGCCGGCAGCGAAATGCCGTCGCTGAGGATCACGGTGATGGCATCGCTGTCATCGATCACGTGATTGTTGGTGACGATATAGCCGCTGGGATCGATGATGAAGCCGGAGCCGAGCGAGGTGACATGACGCGGTGTGTTGCCGCGCGGCAGAAGATTCTTGAACAGGTCTTCCAGCGGCGAGCCCGGCGGCAGTTTCGGCATCGCGGTCGGGGGCGGCGCCTTCAGCGTCTGGCTGGTGGAAATGTTGACCACCGTCGGCAGCAGCTTGCCCGCCAGGTCGGCGAAGGAATCCGGCGCCGGACGCGCCAGCGCGGGCGATGCGATCGCAAGCGCCAGAATGGCACACAGAATCTTCAGAACGCGCATATGTCCGTACCAGGGAGGAATCGTCCGCAGTCTAGGCAGGGAAAAACAGAACAAACAGGGCAAAAACCGGCTTGAAACGCGGTTTTTTCATCCGGTGCGCCAGAACACCAAAAAGCCGGTTCCCGGGCACGCGGCTTGAATGGTCTTGGGCATGCGAGCCCTCGATGCCCATGGTAAATTGCTGACGCTGCTCTGCCTGCTGCTGGTGACCAGCGGCACCCTGCTGCCGTGGGGCGGCGGCGGCCTGCTGCCGCAACAGGCGCAGGCCAGCTACGACCAGGTGGCGGAATCCTTCGACCAGATCGTCCCGGGCATGACCCGCGCCGACGACCTGCCCAATCTGGGTTTCGACCCCCGGAGCGCCAATGCCGATGTCCTGTCCTATCCGGGCATCCAGGAGCGCTTCCTGCCCGCCGGGGGCGTGCGCCGGGAACATCTCGATCCCGCCGTCCAGGCCTGTATCCGGGCGGAACTATACTGCACCGGCTATGTCTTTCATCCCGCCGGCCGCAGCACGGGCACGCGCATCGCCGACCTGCTGGGCCAGGCGCGCGGCCGCGAGCCTGCCGACATGACCCTGCTGGTGATGAATGGCCGCGTCATTCACAAGGTCTTTTCCGTGCGCAGTCCGCAGGATGGCGCGGTTGCGCGCGCGGCCACCAGCACGGCTTCCTTCTAGCAAGCTTTGTCTAGGATTCAGGCAGCACGGGCGTTATATCCTGCGCCCATGACAGTTATCCGCGACGATTTGCTCAAGGCGCTCGACCAGGTGGTGGACCCGGCCAGCGGGCGCACCGTGGTGCAGCAGGACATGATCCAGGGCCTGGTGGTCAAGGACGACCATGTCGGCTTTGTGCTTGAAGTCGCGCCCGAGCGCGCCGCGCAGTCCGAACCCTTGCGCAAGATCTGCGAAGCCATGGTGCTGGGGGTCAAGGGCGTGAAGTCCGTCACCGCCGTGCTGACGGCACATGACGAACATGGCCATGATCATAACGGCCACGCGCACAGCCATGCGCCCAAGCCCGCCGTCGCCCGCCAGGCCCCGCCAGCGCCCGCCGGCATTCCGGGCGTCACCAACATCATCGCGGTGGCCAGCGGCAAGGGCGGCGTCGGCAAATCCACCGTCGCGGTCAATCTGGCGCTGTCGCTGTCGCGGCTGGGTTTGAAAGTCGGATTGCTGGATGCCGATATCTATGGCCCGTCGCTGCCGCGCCTGCTGGCCATCACCGAAAAGCCGGAGAGCGACGGCAAGAAGCTGCGGCCGATCGTCAAGCACGGCATCAAGACCATGTCGATCGGTTTCCTGGTGGAGGAAGACCAGGCGATGATCTGGCGCGGACCCATGGTCCAGTCGGCCCTGACCCAGATGCTGGGCGATGTCGAGTGGGCGCCGCTGGACGTGCTGGTTCTGGACATGCCGCCCGGCACCGGCGACGCGCAGCTCACCATTGCCCAGCGCGTGCCGCTGAAGGGCGCGGTGATTGTCTCCACGCCGCAGGACATTGCCCTGATCGACGCCAGGAAGGGCATCACCATGTTCCAGAAAACCCAGGTGCCGATCCTGGGCGTGGTGGAAAATATGAGCACGTTCGTTTGCTCGGGCTGCGGCATGTCGCACGATATTTTCGGCCATGGCGGCGCCAAGCTGACGGCGGAAAAACTGGGCGTTCCCTTCCTGGGTGAAATTCCACTGGTGCCGCGCATCCGCGAAACCTCCGACGCCGGCACGCCGGTCAGCGTTTCGGTGCCCGACGGTCCCGAAGCACAGGCGTTCCTGGAACTGGCGAAGAAAGTGGCGGCGGCGCTGCAGACCGTCAGCAAGCCGGCGCCCAAGATTATTATTGAGTAGATTTTTTACGCGGCGCCTTGAGCATTTTGATCTGGATGCCCGCCAGGCGATTGGGGTCTATTTTTGATCTATTGGATCGATCCAGATTTGTTCTTTCCTGCGGCGTCAGCAGAACCAGACGATAGTTGGCCTTCACAAACCTGATCAGGCGCGCCGCATCTCCTTTCTTCCCCGGCTTTGCGACTTCGATCGCCTTGGCAGTGAATGCACGCAAAGGCTGGACATGCTCGATGTGAACGGGCTTGTTTTTTCGGCGCGCAATCAACGCCGCGACTGAGCACTCAGCATCGTCTAGATTCTTAAGGCCATTTCGATGACTCAAGGCAGGATATCGCAGGCGAAGGCCCAAGATGTCGATAATCCGCTCTGCACTGTGTATGGCCCCTCCATTGTCGGTAAATCCCGCGGCCAACATCTCGTTACGCAGCATCGCGGCCTTGAGAAACATCGGAGCGAGATTCTCCGGGGTATATTTGCGAGTTCTCATCGCGTGAGAGTCACGTAAGAATAACGCAGACCGTCCGGCGTGATATGGCTTTCGCGCTTCGTTTCCGTCCAGTCCGTGCGATTGAATTCAAATTTCGCATCGCCGTCAAAAGCATGATGCACTTCTGTCAACTCGATTCGCTTCGCTTTAGGCAAGAAGTGACGATAGATTTCACCACCACCTATCACCATAACAACAGCTTCACCGGGTGTAATATAGGAAAGGTCAATTTCTGGCAGGGTGGCCGGAATCGCACCGGGCGCGCGCCATCCTACGTTCCGTGTTACGACAACATTCTTCCGTCCGGGCAGCGGCTTCCTGGGCAGCGAATCCCAGGTCCTGCGCCCCATCACCACGGTATGGCCCATGGTCAGCGCTTTGAAGCGCTTCAGGTCCTCGGAAATATGCCAGGGAATTTTTCCGCCTTGTCCGATGACGCCATTTTCGGCCACCGCCACCACCAGCACGATCTCGCTCATGGGCTTGCCAGTTTTTTCAGGGCATCGCCCTGCAGCCTGTAGGTGACCCACGCCTCCTGCGGCTTGCCGCCCAGGCTCTTGTAAAATTCGATGGAGGATGCGTTCCAGTCCAGCACTCGCCATTCCATATAGCCACCTTCGCTCTGCGCCACCGCTGCCAGATGCGCCAGCAAGGCCCGTCCCAAACCGAGGCCGCGAAAGTCGGGCCGCACAAACAGATCTTCGACATAGACGCCGCGCGCCGCACCAAAGCTTTTATAGGCCCAATACCAGGTGACGATTCCCGCCGGCGCGGCGCCTGAGAAGGCGAGATCGCAGCGGCAGACCGGCTTGTCCCCCAGCATGTCGCGGACAATGGCGGCCTCGCTCAGTTCGATGGGCTGCTGTTCATAGGCCGCCAGCTCCCCCAGCAGGGCCCGGATGGTGGCGGCGTCGGCGGGCGCGGCGGCGCGAATGGCAAAATCGCTCATGGGACCGACCTTAGCGGCGAATTGGACCTGTTTTATGGGGCTTTTGGGCCCATCCACAAGATGCGGCACCTTCGCCCTTACAGCCCGGCACCGACCTGCTATAAGCCGCCACCGTTGCCTCCCCCACGGGTTGAGCACCAGAAGGTACGGGAAAACACAGCATGTCCAATGTCACGGTGATCGGCGGCCAATGGGGCGACGAGGGCAAAGGCAAGATCATCGACTGGCTGTCGAACCGCGCCGACATGGTGGTGCGGTTCCAGGGCGGCAACAATGCCGGCCATACCATCGTGGTGGGCGAGAAGACCTACAAACTGTCGCTGCTGCCGTCGGGCGTGGTGCAGGGCAAGCGCTCGATCATCGGAAATGGCGTGGTGGTGGATCCCTGGTCGCTGCTGGAAGAGATTGCCAAGGTCGGCGCCGCCGGCCTCAGCGTGACGCCCGAAATCCTGGTGCTGGCGGAAAATGCCGTGCTGGTCCTGCCTCTGCACCGCGAACTGGACGCGCTGCGCGAGGAAGCGACCTCGCAGAAACTGGGCACCACCAAGCGCGGCATTGGCCCCGCTTATGAAGACAAGGTCGGCCGCCGCGCCATCCGCGCCATCGACCTGAAGGACCCCGCCTCGTTGCCCGGCAAGATCGAGCGGCTGCTGGCCCATCACAATGTGCTGCGCAAGGGCTTTGGCGCGGCGGTGGTGGACGGCGACGCGCTGCTGGCATCGCTGAAGGAAATCGCCCCGAAGATCACGCCCTTTCTGGGGTCGTCCTGGCGCGAGCTGGACGGCGCGCGCAAGGCGGGCAAGCGGGTGCTGTTCGAAGGCGCCCAGGCAGTGCTGCTGGACATCGACCATGGCACCTATCCCTTCGTCACCTCGTCCAACACGGTGGCGGGCCAGGCAGCGGCCGGCGCGGGCGTCAGCCCTCGCGCCATCGGCACCGTTCTGGGAATCGTGAAAAGCTACACCACGCGCGTGGGCGAAGGCCCCTTCCCCACCGAGTTGAAAGACGCCACCGGCGAAAAGCTGGGTGAGCGCGGCCATGAGTTCGGCACTGTGACGGGGCGCAAGCGCCGCTGCGGCTGGTTCGATTCGGTGCTGGTGCGCCAGACTGTGGTGACCGGCGGCGTCGACGGCATCGCCCTGACCAAGCTGGATGTGCTGGACGGCTTTGACGAGATCAAGGTCTGCATCGGCTATTCGCTGGATGGCCAGGCGCTGGATTACCTGCCCGCCGACGCCAATCTGCAGGCGCGGCTGACGCCGGTGTACGAAACGCTGGAAGGCTGGAAGGAAACCACCCGCGGCGCGCGCAGCTGGGCCCAGCTTCCCGCCAATGCCATCAAGTATGTCCGCCGGGTGGAAGAACTGATCGGCGCGCCGGTGGCATTGCTCTCCACCAGCCCGGACCGCGACGACACCATCATGGTGCAGGACCCGTTTCTGGATCGGTAAGCCCTAGGCTTTGTGATTGAGCGGTCCATGACCTTGACCCAATCCGGGCGCGGTCCGGATGGCGTTCTGCACGAACATGTGGGCGCGGCTCACGGAATCCAGCAGGCTGCGTCCCTGCGCCAGCCCGCAGGCAATTGCGGTGGCCAGGGTGCAGCCGGTGCCATGGGTGTGCGGCGTGTTCTGGCGCGGTGCCTCGAACGGCACGAAGGTGCCGCCGCTCCACAGCACATCGCGTGCAACATCACTGTCGCCATGCCCGCCCTTGAACAGCACATGGTCTACGCCCAGCATCTTGAACACCATGGCGGCATTGCGCAGCCGGTGTTCGCTTGCGGGGTAGATGCCGGTCAGCACTTCGGCCTCCGGCAGGTTGGGCGTCACCAGCGCGGCCATCGGCAAAAGCTTCTTCTTCAAAACCGCAACCGCTGCCTCGTCCAGCAAGGGTGAGCCGCCCTTGGCGACCATCACCGGATCCACCACCAGGGGGATGCCGGGCGCATGCTCGGCCAGCGTTTCGGCGACCATATCGACCATCTCGGCAGAGCCCAGCATGCCGGTCTTGATCGCGTCGGCGCCGATGTCGGAAAGACAGGCGATGATCTGGTCGCGCACAATGGCGGGCGGCACGATATGGGCGCCCGTCACGCCCAGCGTATTCTGCACCGTGACAGCGGTGATTGCCGTCTGGGCATAGACGCCGAAGGCCTGGGCGGTCTTGATGTCGGCCTGAATGCCCGCGCCGCCGGAACTGTCCGATCCGGCAATCACCAGCAGGCGTTTCATTAAGCCGCGACTTCCTCGATCGCGCTGGCGATCTGGCGCACCACGGCGCGCACCAGCTTTTCGTCTTCGCCTTCGGCCATGACGCGGATCAGCGGCTCGGTGCCGGACTTGCGTACCAGGATACGGCCCGTGGCGCCCAGCTTGGCGTTGGCGTCCTCGATGCAGGATTTCACCTTGGCGTCATCCAGCGGAGAGCCTTTCTTGAAGCGCACATTCTCCAGGATCTGCGGCAGCGGATTGTAGAGATGTGCCGCCTCGCTGGCGGGCTTGCCCTCCTGCGCCAGCACCGCCAGCATCTGCAGCCCCGCCACCAGCCCGTCGCCGGTGGTGGAGACGTCGGACAGGATGATGTGGCCGGACTGTTCGCCGCCGACATTGAAGCCGCCTTTTTTCATCTCTTCCAGCACATACCGGTCGCCCACCGCGGCGCGCGCCAGCTTCAGGTCGAGGGAAGCAAGATAGTGATCCAGGCCCGCATTCGACATCACCGTGCCAACCACGCCGGCGCCCTTTAGCCGGCCGCTTTTCGACCAGCTCTTGGCGATCAGCGCGAGAATCTGGTCGCCGTCGATGATCTGTCCCTTTTCGTCCGCCATCACCACCCGGTCGGCGTCGCCGTCCAGGGCGATGCCGAAATCGGCGCGGGTTTCGCGCACCCGCGCGCACATCGCCTGCGGCGCGGTGGAGCCGCAATCCAGATTGATGTTGGTGCCGTCCGGCGACACGCCCAGCGCCACGATGTCGGCGCCCAGTTCCCACAGCACTTCCGGGGCGACCTTGTAGGCGGCGCCATGGGCGCAGTCGATCACGATGCGCATGCCGTCCAGCCGCAGGTTGCGCGGGAAGGTGCGCTTGGCGAATTCAATGTAGCGCGCCTGGCTGTCGTCGATGCGCTTGGCGCGGCCGATCTTGGCGCTGGTGGCCAGGCCCTGTTCCAGCCCCGCCGCCATCAGCCGCTCGATTTCCATTTCGACCTCGTCCGACAGTTTCTGGCCGTCGGGGCCGAAGAACTTGATGCCATTGTCTTCATAGAGATTGTGCGAGGCGGTGATCATCACCCCGATATCGGCGCGAAGCGACCGCGTCAGCATCGCGACGGCAGGAGTCGGCAGCGGGCCGAACTGGAACACATCCATGCCCACGGCGGTGAAGCCCGACACCAGGGCGGATTCGATCATATAGCCCGACAGGCGCGTATCCTTGCCGATCACCACCCGGTGGCGATGCTCGCCGCGGGTGAAGATGCGGCCCGCCGCCATGCCCGCCTTCATCGCCACTTCCGGGGTGAGCTTGGCGGTGTTGGTGCGGCCGCGGATGCCGTCGGTGCCGAAATATTTGCGGGTCATGCGGGGGTCCTGATGCGAGGCGGCTGTTTTATCACAATCGGGTTTACGAGGGTTAACGCCCGGTCTTTTCTAGGCCTTTCAGGCTCTTAAGGCCATCCCGAAGGGCTGCCGGCGCATGGGTGCGGATATAGTCCGCCCCGCCCTGCTGGACCGCCCGGGCCTCGGTGGCGGCGCTCATGCTTTCCAGCCGCGCCGCATCATTGTCCACCAGGGCCCGCAGGAAGGACTTGCGCGAGACCGAAACCAGCAGCGGCAGGCCATAGCGCGTTTTGAGCTCGGGCAGCCGCTCCAGCACGGTCAGCGAGGTTGCGGGATCGCGGCCCAGGAAAAAACCCATGCCCGGGTCCAGGATCAGGCGGCTGCGCGCGATGCCGGCACCCTCCAGCGCCGCCACCCTCGCATCGAAGAATGCGGTGATGCGGTCCATGATCTGGTCAGGCGGTACATCCTCGCGGGTGGCTGGCCCACGCGCCTGGATGGCATGCATCACGATCAGCCGGGCCGATGAGCCCGCCAGCGCGGGATAGAGCCCCGCGTCGGGAAAGCCGTGAATGTCGTTGAGATAATCCACGCCCGCCTCCAGCGCCCAGCGCTGCACATCAGGCGCGAAACTGTCGATGGACAGAGACAGGCCTTTGGCCTGCAGGGCCGGCACCACCGAAGCCAGCCGGGCGATCTCGAGTTCGGGCGTGACCGCGCCCGCATCCGGATTGGACGACGCCGCGCCGATATCGATGATGTCGGCGCCCTCGTCCGTCAGCTTTTGCGCATGCGCCAGCGCCGCCTCGGGCGCCAGATACTTGCCGCCATCGGAAAAACTGTCGGTGGTGATGTTGAGGATGCCGAGAATTTTCATCGCGAAACCACAAAAGAAAAGGGCGGCCTAAGCCGCCCTGTCCTT
>CANKIV010000047.1 GCA_947482125.1 Alphaproteobacteria bacterium | reverse complement strand
CGGCACCTGCACCAGAATGCGGTCTTCGCCCGACCGTTCGATGCTGGGCTCGCGGGTGCCCGGTTCGTCGATGCGGCGGCGAACCACTTCGATGGACTGGTCCAGGACCTGCTGGCGGGTGAGCGTCTTGAAGGCATCGGTCATGTGCAGCGTGAAGACGCCGTTGCCCGGCTCGGTCATGTCGTACTGCTTGCCGCCCACGGCGAGGACAGAGCTGCCGACCACCGGATTGAGGCTGGTGAGCAGGGTACGCGCCTCATCCAGGCGCGCCGCGTCGGTCACCCGCACCGAGACGGTATCCATCCTGGTATTCAGGTCGGTGAGTGGAATCTTCGCCCTGCGGAAGGCGGCGCGGATGTCGCCGACCATGGCCTCGGCGCGGTCGCGCGTCACCTGGTCGAAATCCACCTGCAGCAGCAGATAGGAACCGCCCTGCAGGTCCAGGCCGAGATTGACGGTCTGGCTGGGCAGCCATTTGGGGAACTTGGCGAGGACCTTGTCGGACAGCGCATTGGGCAGCGCGATCAGAATCCCGCCGATCAGGATGATGGCGGTGACGATGCGGACCCAAAGGGAGACTTGCAGCACGGAACTATCAGTCCTTGTCGGCAGGCTGGTTCTTGGAGCGCACGTCGGACAGCGTCGCCTTCAGAACCCGCACTTCCACATTGGTGGCAATCTCGATCAGGATTTCCGGGTCGTCTGTATTGGACGCCTTGACCACCTTGCCCAGGATGCCGCCCGAGGTCACAACCGTGTCGCCGCGGCGCAGACCGTCCACCATGGCGCGCAGCTGCTTGGCGCGCTGGCTTTGCGGGCGCCAAAGAAGAAAGTAGAAGATCGCAATCATCGGCAGCGCGAGAGTCAGCGTCTGGAACATCGGATCTTGCATATTCATATTGGGAAGACTTCGGTTGGGGATGCGGGCGGACTATAGCGACGCGCACTTCCTTTGCAACCGTGGAAAAACAAGGGGTTAGCATGGCAAGCAGCGATAAAAACGGGGCCTTGGGCGATAGCGCCCTGCTGGCCCGGATCGCCGATGCGCTGGAGCGGCTGGCCCCGATGGCCCTGGGCAGCGCCCTGCCCGATGGCGATGCCTTTGTCTGGGAGCCGGCACAGGGCGGATTGGTGGCGGTTCCGCATGTCGCCCATGTCGACCTGTCGCTGCTCAAGGGCATCGAAGCCCAGCGCGAAACGCTGCTGGCCAACACCAAACGCTTCGCCGAGGGCCTGCCCGCCAACAATGCGCTGCTGTGGGGCGCGCGCGGCATGGGCAAGAGCTCGCTGGTCAAGGCGGTGCATGAGGAAATCAATCGCGGCCGCAAGGACCGCCTGGCCCTGATCGAGATTCACCGGGAGGATATCGACTCGCTACCCCTGCTGTTGCGGACCCTGCGCCTCACAAAGCGCCGCGTGGTGCTCTATTGCGACGATCTTTCCTTCGACAAGGACGATACCAGCTACAAGTCGCTGAAGGCGGCGCTGGAAGGCGGCATCGAGGGACGTCCGTCCAACACCATCTTCTACGCCACCTCCAACCGGCGGCACCTGATGCCGCGCGATCTGGTGGACAATGAAAAGGGCACCGCCATCAATCCCGGCGAGGCGGTGGAAGAGAAAGTCTCGCTGTCGGACCGTTTCGGCCTGTGGCTGGGTTTCCATCACTGCGGCCAGGACGAATATCTGTCCATGATCGAAGGCTATGCCGCCTTCCACCATCTCAAGATTTCGCCGGAGGAGTTGCGCAAGCGCGCGCTGACATGGGCGATGGGACGCGGCGGCCGCTCAGGCCGCGTGGCCTGGCAGTTCATTCAAGACCTGGCCGGGGAACTCGGCCAGAAGCTCGACTAGTTTCTGGCCGACGTCGTCGACAGATACGAGCGCGGATTGACCGGCGTCGTGTTCGAACGAATCTCGAAATGCAGCTGCGGGCTTGAGACGTCGCCGGTCTGGCCGGAATAGCCGATCACCTGGCCGCGGGCGACGAAATCGCCCTTGGTCACCACCAGTCGTTCGGCATGGGCATAGGCCGTGGTGTAGCCGCCGGTATGTTTCAGCAGCACCAGATTGCCATAGCCCTTCAGTTCGTCGCCGGCATAGGTGACGGTGCCCGAGGCGCTGGCGTGGATCGGCGCGCCCATGGCGGTGGAGATATTGATGCCGTCATTCTTGCCGCCGCTGGCGGTCGAGCCGAAATCGGAAACCACCCGGCCGCTGACCGGCCAGGCAAAAGCGGGCGCGCCGCCGATGGGGGCCAGCGGCTGCGAGGTCACGGGGGTATAGGGCGTCACATTCCTGGTGACGTAATTGGGCGCGGGCCGCGGCGTCGGCGTCGCATACTTGTCCTGATAGACGTAGGTCTTGGCCTGGCCGGGCTTGGTGATGGCGCGCGCGTTGAGGCGCGTGTTGGCGTCCCAGGTGAGCTGGGTTTCCGGCGTGTTGGCGCAGGCCCCAAGCAGCGGGGCCGCCAGCAGCGCGACCAGAACAACTTTGCGAATATGACCCATCGGATTGTGCCTTCTGCACTGTCTCGAAACGGATCATCGGCTCCAAAAGTTGAAAAGGATTTAACTGTGCGTGTGGTTTCTCTAGCGCCCGCCGGGCCTGACAGCACACGGGCTGGTAGGATGAGCGGAAAAGTTAACGGAACCTTACTGTTCGAGGTCTGCCCGCAGCGTTTCCAGCACCGACATTTCCGTCAGATTCAGGTGCAGCGGCGTCACCGCGATCTTGCCGGCATAGACCGCGCCCAGGTCGCTGTTGGCCGGCGGGGTGGCGCGGCGGCGGCGCAGCCCGATCCAGTAATAGGAGCGCTGGCGGGCATCGGTGCGTTCCTCGATCTCGGTGGATTGCAGGTCGTACTTGCCCTGCGGCACCACCGCGACGCCCTTGACGGCATCGGCGGCGCAAGCCGGGAAGTTCACATTCATCAGGGTGCCGGCCGGCCAGCCCGCGTCCACCAGGCGGCGGACGACATCGGCGCCGTGCGCCTCACCCGCCGACCAGTCGATCTCCAGCCGCGAGGATTCGTCATAGGACTGCGACAGGGCAATGGACGGAATGCCCAGGGCGCAGCCTTCCATGGCGCCCGCAATGGTGCCCGAATAGGTGACGTCGTCGGCGAGGTTGGAGCCCCAGTTGACGCCGGACAGGATCAGCGTCGGCATGCTGTCCTTGAGCAGATGCAGGCAACCCATCATCACGCAGTCGGTGGGCGTGCCGCTGACGGCATAATGGCGCTCGTCCATCTTGCGCATGCGCAGGGGCGCGCTGAGGGTCAGGGAATGGGAAGCGCCGGACTGCTCATTCTCAGGCGCCACCACCCAGACATCGTCGGACAAGGCGCGGGCAATATTCTCGGCGACGACCAGGCCCGGCGAATGGATGCCGTCGTCATTGGTGACCAAAATGCGCATCAGATTTTTTCGATTACTTTCTTGCCGCCCATGTAGGGTTGCAACACATCCGGGATGGCGACACTGCCATCGGCCTGCTGATAATTTTCCAGGATGGCGACCAGGGTGCGGCCCACGGCGAGGCCAGATCCGTTCAGGGTATGCACCGGCCCCTGCACCTTGCCGTCCGCATTGCGGAAGCGCGTGTTCATGCGGCGGGCCTGGAAGTCGCCGCAGTTGGAGCAGGAGGAAATTTCGCGATAGGCATTCTGGCCCGGCAACCAGACTTCGATGTCATAGGTCTTCTTCGCGCCAAAGCCCATGTCGCCGGTGCAAAGCGTCACCACCCGATGGGCGAGGTCGAGCTTTTTCAGGATTTCCTGCGCCGCATCGGTCATGCGCTCATGTTCGGCATTCGACTGGGCCGGCGTGGTGATTGAGACCAGTTCGACTTTCGAGAACTGGTGCATGCGAATCATGCCACGAGTGTCGCGACCTGCTGCGCCGGCTTCGGCGCGGAAACAGGGGGTGAAGGCCGTGAATCTCAGCGGCAATTCGGCTTCACCCAGAATTTCGTCGGCAACATAATTGGTCAGCGAAACTTCGGCAGTAGGGATCAGGCCCAATCGCGGCTCTGTAGTCGTGAAGAACAAATCATCCGCAAACTTGGGAAGCTGGTTGGTGCCGAACAGCGCAGCATCCTGCACCAGCACAGGCGGGGCCATTTCCGTATAGCCAAACTTCAGGGTGTGGCTGTCGAGCATGAAGGCGCCCAGCGCCCGTTCCAGCTTTGCCAAATCTCCCTTCAGATAGACGAAGCGCGCGCCCGACACCTTGGCGGCACGCTCGAAATCCATCTGGCCGAGAGCCTCGCCGATCTCAAAATGCTGTCTGGGATTGTTGATCCCCGGCGGCTTTCCGAAGGCACGAGCGGCGACCGGCACATTGGCGCCCTCGTCCGCGCCGTCCGGCACATCGTCGGCGGGAATGTTGGGGATCACCGCCAGCGCATTTTTCAGCGCCTCTTCCAGCTCGCGCTGCCGCGCCTCGCCCTGCTGGATGGACTCTTTGAGTCCCGCCACTTCGGCCATCAGGCTGACCGCCTGGGCTTCGTCTTTTTTCGCCTTGGCCTGGCCGATCAGCTTGGAGGCTTCGTTGCGCCGGGCCTGGCCCTCCTGCAGCCGCACCAGCAGGTCGCGCAGCGCCTTGTCCTGTTCCAGCAGCGCGCCAATCAGGTCCTGCGCCTCCGTCATGCCGCGGCGCTGCAACCCTTTCACAAAGGCGCTGGAATCGTCGCGGATAGCCTTGATGTCGAGCATGGGAATCTCTCTCCAACAGGCTCATGCCACGGCGCTGCCGCACCCGTCAAAGGCGCCAAAATCCCGCCCAGGCGGCCCCCATCTGCTTAACAAGACGCTAACGACGCCGGAACAATTGGACCCATCGGCGAAACCACGCCGCAACCGGGACGGGCGTAACATCTCGCCATGCAGGGGGGTACCGGGTGAGCCGGATGTCAGGACATCATATTTCCGCGCGGATCCGGCTGGGGCTGGACGCGCTGGATGCCCAATTGACGCGGCTGGGCCGCTTCGGCTCCACCGCCGCCCTTACCGCCATGGCCGTCTGTGTCGCGGTGCCGCTGCATTTCCTGGTACGCGCCCTGGAAGGCCAGCCGGTCGGCTGGCTTGCCGTCCTCAATCTGTCGGCGGAAGTCACCATCGTGTCGGCGCCGATCATCTTCTATGCCCGGGATGTGATTGCCCAGCTCAAGAAGAGCCGCACCCGGCTGGATGAAATGTCCCGACGCCTCGCCATTTCAGCCGAGCAGGCCGAGCAGGCCAACAAGGCCAAGTCCGCCTTCCTCGCCAATATGAGCCACGAACTGCGCACCCCGCTCAATGCCATCATGGGCTTTTCCGAAGTGATGAAGGAGCAGCATCTGGGGCCGGTGCACAATCCGCGCTATCTCGGTTATGCCGCCGACATCCATGCCAGCGGGCGCTACCTGCTGGGCATCATCAACGACATTCTCGACCTGGCGAAGATCGAGGCCGGGAAAATGTCGCTGGAAAATGCCGAGGAATTCGCCCTGCGCCATTCGCTGGAAAGCTCGCTGGGGATGGTCGCCGACCTGGGCGGAAAATATGGGGTGCGCGTGATCGGCGAACTGCCGCCCGAACATGTGCGTCTGGTGGCGGTGGACCGCATGATCCGCCAGATCGTGATCAACCTGGTGGGCAATGCCATCAAATTCACCCCGGCCGGCGGCAGCGTGACGGTCAGCGGCGCCGCCACACCCGGCGGCGGCTATGCCGTGACGGTGCAGGATTCCGGCATCGGCATGACACAGGAAGAGATTGCCCGGGCGCTGATGCCCTTCGGGCAGATCGAGAACAAGATGACCGCCACCCATAACGGCACCGGCCTGGGCCTGCCGCTGGCAAAGGCGATGCTGGAGCTGCACGACGGCACCCTGGATATTTCCAGCAGGCCGGGGCATGGCACGCGCATTGTGCTGAACTTCCCGGCCATCCGCGTCCGCAGCAGCCGCAGTGCGGCGGCCGCCTAGACGGGCGTCAGATCCTTGGACGCGCGGGCCGCATCTTCCTTCGCGCGGGTGCGCTCGATCATCACCACGCAGAAGATCGAGACCTCGTAGAGCAGCACCAGCGGCACTGCCAGCGCCAGCATGGAAATCGCGTCGGGCGGCGTGAACACCGCCGCAATGCCGAACAGGCCGACAATGGCGTAGCGGCGCATCTCGCGCAGGGCCTTGCTGCTGACGATCCCGACCTTGCCCAGCAGCGACAGCAGCACGGGCAACTGGAAAGTCAGGCCAAATGCGAAGATCAGGGTCATTACAAAACCGAGATAGTCGCTGACCTTGGCTTGCAGCTCGATGCCCATGGCGCCGTCAGTGGTCGGCGTCTGGTAGCCGGCGAAGAACTCGATCGAGAAAGGCAGCATGATGTAATAGACGAAGGCGGCGCCCATTATGAACATCACCGGCGTCCACATCAGGAACGGCAGGAAGGCGCCCTTCTCATGCTTGTAAAGTCCGGGCGCCACGAAGATCCAGAGCTGTGCGGCGATGGCGGGAAAGCCCAGACAAATGCCGCCGAACATGCCGATCTTCACCTTGGTGAAAAACACTTCGGTCAGCGCC
Organism: Alphaproteobacteria bacterium; assembly: GCA_947482125.1. Taxonomy (GTDB): domain Bacteria; phylum Pseudomonadota; class Alphaproteobacteria; order Micropepsales; family Micropepsaceae; genus Rhizomicrobium. Next base: position 6,301 of record CANKIV010000047.1, on the reverse strand, counting down.
GTATAAATCATGTGATCGTTGGTCCCGCCCTTCAGCGCCTGGTGCAGCGGCGCGGCCAGGAAGTTGAAGATCTGGGTCGAGAAGGCAAAGCAGATGACAAAACAGATGCCGAAGGAGACCACCGACCAGATCAGCCGCCGGCGCAGCTCCAGCAGATGCTCCATCAGCGGCGCCTTGGTGGCGTCCAGCGCGGCTTCGTCTTCGGGAGTGGGCGTTACCACGGCATATCCGTCATGACGCGATCGGACGGTCGGCCGGCGCGGCCTCGGCGGCATCCGTCACGGCAAATTCGCCGGTGCGCGGCTCGGGACCGCCTTCAAGGGCGGCGGAGGTTTCGGACGGCGTCTGGCCGGCGCCATCGGTGATGTCGGCCAGCGGATCGCCGATGCCACTATGTACTTCGTTCAGACTGTTGGTGAAGTCGGACACCGGGTTGTTCTTCTTCAGATTCTCGATTTCCTTGCGCAGCTCATCCAGTTCGGTCTGGCGCGCCATTTCGTCGAAGCTTTTGCGGAATTCGTTGGCCATGCCGCGAGCCTTGCCCGCCCACTTGCCCGCCATGTGCATCAGGCGCGGCAAATCCTTCGGCCCCACCACGACCAGGGCCACGATGAGCAGGATGAGGATATGACTCCAGCTGAACAGGTCGAACATGAAAGGCGCCCCCGCGCGATCCGGACAAACGCGGGCCTAAATAATCGCGCGGGGTAAACCGGATCGCGCAATGAAACGAAATTGGGCGGATCAGACCGTGGTCTTGTCCTTTTCCTTGGTGTCGGCGTTGATCACCTTGGGGTCGTCCTTTTCCGCCAGGCCCTTCTTGAAGGAGGTGATGCCCTTGCCGAAATCACCCATCAGGTCGGAAACCTTGCCGCGGCCGCCGAACAGCACCAGCGCGATGGCGGCCAGAATGGCAATATGAACCCAGCTGAACGCACCCATGAGATCACTCCTTAAGTCTTTGAAAGACTGAACCTTTGGCCGCGCTCCCCGCCCGTGGCGCCGCCTCTTCCCCCTTTAAAGCCTTACCTGCGGCCAGGCGCAAGAGTGGGTTATGGAAGCGGTTATTTTTCGCAGCCGCAACAGGCGGTTAGTCCGGCGCTGCCGGCCAGAATTTTTTGAGATGTGGCAAGCGCCATTCGGCCGCTCGCCCAAGCTCGCGCCGTTCGCCGCTTTCGCAGGTCCACCGGACCTGCTCACGCTTCGCGCCGCGGCTCACCCAACCAGAATTTCGCCTTTGCGGCCCAGCGTGTCGGCCAATGCGCCCAGCCGCTTCTGCACCGGCTCGCCGGCGATGGCTTCGCGCCGGGTGGGCACTTCCAGGATGATTTTCGACGGGGTCATCCGCAACTTGTAATGCGCCAGCTCGCCCGAGGCCGAGGCCGACAGCGAGAAGGCAAAGCGCCAGGCCAGGCCCAGCACCAGCGCGCGCTTTTCATCGTCCTTGTCCAGCAGGCCGGCCAGCGCCAGGCCTTGCGGAAAATCCTCGTCGCCGGAATAGCGGTGAAAGACAGACGTCGCGATCAGGGCGCGGGCCCGGTGGCTGGCCCCGGCGAAGGGGGCCGTCAGCACCTGCGAAAATGCGCCCAGGGCGCGGTCGTCGGGATGACGCCGCCAGCCGACATCGGAGAAATAGGCGGATGCCTCGCGCACCCGCGCCAGTTCTCCGATTTCGCCGTCAAACAGCGGCGCGGTCCAGCGGATCATCTCTTCGGCATGGGCGGGCACGCGGGCGGCGCGCAGATTGGTGGCGCGGGCAAATTCCACCAGCGGGTCCTTGGCGCGCTCCTCGGGCGAAAGCCCGCGAAACAGCAGCCCTTCGCGCAAGCCATAGGCCGAGATAACCACATCCCTGATGTCGCCCGCTTCCAGCAGCCGCTCCAGCACCACCGCGCCGTAAGGCAGGCTTTCGGCGCGGCGCTTGGATACGACCTTGATCTTGCGCACGCTGTCGCGCGACAGGCCCGCCAGCAGCCGGCACAGCCGCAAGGCCCGGCCGCGCGGAATGACGTAATGCTGCAGGACATGGAGCGGATAGTTCTGCTCCTCCATGTCCACACGCGCGAAACTGCGCCAGGCGCCGCCCACCGCATACAGCGCCGGCGATGACAGGCCGGGAATGTTCTTCAGCCCCTTGTCCACGATATCGCGGGCCTTGTCGGGATCGCCTTTGGACTGGTCCATCAGCCGCAAGGGACCGAACGGCAAGGTGATGGCACTGCCGGTCTTGCCATCCTTGACCGTCACCATGTCGAGGCTGCCGCCGCCCAGGTCGGCAGCCAGCCCATCGGCATCGGGAATACCCGCCACCACGCCTTCGGCGGCGATGCGCGCCTCGTCTTCGCCGGCCAGAATGCGGATCGGCCCGCCCCAGGCCTTTTCGGCGCGGGCGATGAATTCGCTGCCATTGGTGGCATCGCGCGCCGCCGCCGTCGCCACCGCCTCGCGGCTCTCGGCATTCAAGCCATCGGCAATGACCCGGAACCGCGCCAGGGCCTCCAGCGCCGCGGTGCAGCCCTCGGCATGCAGGCGCCCGGTGGTGACCATGTCGCGGCCGATGGCGCAGATGGATTTTTCATTCTGGAGGGTAGCGGCGACCCGGCTGGCGGTTTCATACACCACCAGGCGCACGGAATTGGAGCCGATATCGACAATGGCGGCGGGTCCGCGCGCCTTGCCGGCGCCGCGGGTGGAAGGCGCACCCCGAAGATCAGACAGGACCGCCACCGATGCTCAACTCTTGCGCTTGCGCGAATCCGGATTCTGCATCTTGAGCGCGCGGCCGCGGCCCGAAAGCGACGGGTTGGTCATGAAATAGGTGTGCGCGGAGAAAGCATCTGCGTCCTCGGAATGAGAATCACGGACATAGCGCCCGTCCGGCTCCATATACCAGCTTTGCGCCTGGTCTTTCAGCTGCGCCACCATGATCTGGTCAAGGACTTGTTGATGGACCGTGGGGTTTTCTATGGGAACCAGCGTTTCCACCCGGCGGTCGAGATTGCGCGGCATCCAGTCGGCCGAGGAAATGAAGACCTTGGCGTCCTTGTGCGGCAGGCCGTGGCCGTTGCCGAAACAGACGATGCGGCCATGCTCCAGGAAGCGGCCGACGATGGATTTGACGCGGATATTCTCCGACAGGCCGGGCACGCCGGGCCGCAGGCAGCAGATGCCCCGCACCACCAGTTCGATCTTCACGCCCGCCTGGCTGGCGCGGTACAGCCCGTCGATCATCGCCGGATCGACCAGGGAGTTGAGCTTGATCCAGATTGCGGCGGGCTTGCCGGCGCGGGCATGCATGATTTCCTGCTGGATGGACTCCACCAGCCGCCCGCGCAGGCTGAAGGGCGACATGGACAGCTTTTCCAGGCCCGTCGGCTCGGCATAGCCGGTGATGAAGTTGAACAGCTGCGCCGCGTCACGCCCCAGCGCCGGATCGGCGCTGAACAGCGACAGGTCGGTATAGATGCGCGCCGTGTTGGGGTGATAGTTGCCGGTGCCGAAATGGCAGTAGGTGCGAAGCTGGCCCGACTCGCGCCGCACCACCAGGCTGATCTTGGCGTGGGTCTTGAGCGCGATGAAGCCATAGACCACCTGCACGCCGGCCCGCTCCAGGTCGCGGGCCCATTTGATGTTGGCGGCCTCGTCGAAGCGGGCTTTCAGCTCGACCAGGGCGGTGACCGACTTGCCCGCTTCCGCCGCCTCGATCAGCGCCGAGACGATGGGGCTGTCATGGCTGGTGCGGTACAGGGTCTGCTTGATCGCCACCACATCGGGATCGGCGGCGGCCTGGCGCAAGAACTGCACCACCGAGTCGAAGCTTTCGAACGGATGGTGGACGATCAGGTCCTTCTCGCGGATGGCGGCGAAACAGTCGCCGTTATGGTCGCGAATGCGCTCGGGAAAGCGGGCGATATAAGGCTTGAACTGCAAGTCGGGGCGTTCGGGCAGGATCAGCTTGGAGAGATCCGACAGGCCCATCAGGTTTTCGACCGTGACGATTTCCGAATCGTCCAGGTCCAGATGTTCGGCGATGAAATGGCGCAGGTCGCCGGGCATCGAAGCGCTGCATTTCATGTGAATCACGCTGCCGCGGCGGCGGCGCTTGAGCAGACTTTCGAACAGCAGCACCAGGTCTTCGGCTTCTTCTTCGACTTCCACGTCGCTGTCGCGCAGGAGGCGGAACATGCCCCAGCCTGAAACTTCATAGCCGGGGAACAGCCGGTCGAAGAACAGGGCGATGACATGCTCCAGCGGAATGAAGCGCACTTCCTTGGGCGAAGGATTCTCGCGGTCCGGCAGACGGATGAAGCGCTTGAGCTGGGACGGCACCGGGATCAGGGCCGAGAAATTCTTGCCGTCGCGCTTGTTGGTCAGCTGGGCGGCGATGGTGAAGCCCAGATTGGGAATGAAGGGAAAGGGATGCGCCGGGTCGATCGCCAGCGGCGTCAGCACCGGGAATATCTGTTCGGCGAACTGGGTCTTGAGATAATCGCGGTCGCGGGGCGCGATATCCTCGCCCGTCACCACGCTGATGCCTTCGCGGCGCAACTCGGTGTGCAGCCCGGCCCAGATGCGCTGCTGGTCGGCGATCAAAAGGCGCGCCGCCTGATCCACCTTGGCCAATTGTTCGGCGGGAGACAGGCCGTCGGCGCTGCCGGTGGTGACGCCGGCACGCACCATGCCCATCAGCCCGGCAACCCGCACCATATAGAATTCGTCGAGATTGGAAGCAGAGATGGACAGAAAGCGCAGCCGCTCGAACAAGGGATGGCGGCGGTTCAGGGCTTCCTCGATGACACGGCGGTTGAAGGCCAGCCAGCTGAGTTCGCGGTTGATGAAACGCTGCGGCGAGGCCGGATCGAACGAGAGGGTGTTCTGGTGCTTGAGCGCAACCACATCCTCGGTCGAAACCTCGGACGCGTGGGCGGAATCCTCGTTGGCCACGGCGAGGCTGGGGGTGGGGCTGGTGGACATGCCCCAACCTAGCCGCCAATCGATGAAGATGTCATGACAAAAGGGGTTAACGGGCGCCCGTGTCCGCAAGCAAACCCTTGATAAGGCCAAGATTTATCGGCTTTTTCTCGGCCAGCGCGACAGCATCGGCGCGGGCGACGAAATCGCGGATGGCGCCCGGCGAACGCTCCAGGCTGGCAATCATGTGGCTGATAACGCTTTCGGGAACCTGCAGCTGGCGGTCGGCGAAAAGCTTCACCGCCAGCCCCATCAGCAGGGCATCGTCCGGCGCCCACAGGTCGAAGGCCAGAAGCGCGCGGCTGCGCGATACCAGATCGGGCAAAGCCAGAGAGAATTTCCGCGGCCAGTCGGCGGGCTGGACCTGCGATGTCAGCAGCAGGGGCGTGCCGCGCTCCAGCAAGGCGAACAAAGGCGCCTCCGGTACGCCCTGCGCGACATTCTCAACCACCAGCGCGCCAGCGGGAATATCGGCGTCGAGAGATGCGGCCTCAATGGTCTTTGCGCCAACCCGCCCTGCCCACACCGCCGCGAGATGCGACTTGCCGCTGGCCGGGGGGCCGACCAGGGCGGCAGCCGGCACCGGCCACTCAGCAAAGGAATCGATGAAGGCAACGGCGCGCTCATTGCCGGGCGCAACGATGAAATCTTCGCGGCCAAAGGCACTGCGCGTTCCCAGCGGCAAGACGAGCTGAGTCACGGCGGATTTTTCTCCGCCGGAGATTTTTGCACCGGATTTTTTTGCATCAGAGCGCCGCGCAGAAATCCGCCGGCATAGGCCGCCCCCGACATGACGGTGACAAGTCCGGTGATCCACGCCGCCGCGCCCGCCAGTCCTGGCGCCTCGATGTCCAGCGCCAGCAGCAACAGCATCGACAGGATGTAAAGCACCTGCACCACGGTGGAGATCTTGCCGATCAGCAGCGGCTCGCTCCGTAGCGGCAGGGAAAGATAGCTTATCAGCAGCCAGCCCGCCGCGATGGCCGCATCGCGCGCCACCACCAGCGCCAGCAGCCAGACCGGCGTCGCGCCCACGCCATAAAGCGCGGTGAGGCAGAACAGCATCAGCAGCTTGTCCGCCACCGGATCCAGCCAGGCGCCGAACCGCGAGGTGAAGCCCCAGCGCCGCGCGACATAGCCGTCCAGTCCGTCACTGGCGCCGGCGAAGGCGAACACAATCAGCGCCGCGGTGTCGTGATCGTTCAGGATCAGCCAGGCGGCCAGCGGCGCCGCCAGCAGCCGCAGCGCCGACAGCATGTTGGGAATTTGCCGGATCACCCCGGCCCCTACTGGCCGGTGCGGGCGAGCGTCCACTGCCCGCCGCGATTGG
>CANKIV010000046.1 GCA_947482125.1 Alphaproteobacteria bacterium | reverse complement strand
TCCACGCAAAAAGGCCCACCATGCTCGCCACCGTGGCGCTCGGATATGCCGACGGCATCCCGCGCACCCTTTCCAACAAGGGGGAAGCAGCGGTCCATGGCGCGCGGGCGGCCATTGTTGGCCGGGTCTCGATGGACATGGCTACCCTGGACGTCACCGGCCTGTCCGTGAATCCGGGCGATGCGGTGGAGATGCTGGGCGACACCATCACGCTGGGCGAAGTCGCCCGCACCGCCGGCACCAACGAATACGAAATCCTCACCCGGCTGCGCCGCATGCCGCGCGTTTACACAGGGGGAGCGTCGGCGTAAGCCGGAGCGACAGGCAAAAAGCATGAATCCGTTTGCTTCCATTGGCCGGGCCACCATGACCTTGCTGGCCCATATCGGCCGGCTGTCCACATTCACCGGTACGGCGCTGGCCGCCATCGTCGCGCCGCCCATCTATGGCCGTCTGATCGGCCAGCAGATCATGCGCATCGGCTATTACTCCCTGCCGGTGGTGGGCCTGACCGCCTTCTTCACAGGCAGTGCGCTGGCGCTGCAGATTTTCCTGGGCGGAAACCGCTTCGGCACGGAAGCGGTCGTGCCGCAGATCGTGGTGCTGGGCATCACCCGCGAACTGGGGCCGGTGATCGCGGGCCTGATGGTGGCAGGCCGCGTGGCCGCCGCCATCGCCGCCGAGATCGGCACCATGAAGGTGACCGAGCAGATCGACGCACTGACCACGCTGGCCACCAATCCGATCAAATATCTGGTGGTGCCGCGCCTGATCGCCGCCGTCCTGTGCCTGCCGTTGCTGGTCGCCATCGCCGACTCCATCGGCGTGTTCGGCGGCTATGTCGTGGCGACCCAGAGCATGGGCTTTTCCGGCGGCACCTATCTGAAGAACACGGTGGATTTCGCCACCCAGGAGGACATCGTGTCCGGCCTGATCAAGGCGGGCGTCTTCGGCTTCATCATCGCGCTGATGGGCTGCTACAACGGCTTCAATTCCAAGGGCGGGGCGCAGGGCGTGGGCAACGCCACCACCGCGGCGGTGGTGTCGTCCTCCATCCTGATCCTGGCCGCCAATTATCTCCTCACCTCGCTGCTGTTCTCCAAATGAGTCCGAAGATTCAACTGATCGGCGTCAAGAAGCGCTTCGGCTCCAAGGTGGTGCTGGACGGCGTCGACCTGACCGTCGAGCCGCGCTCTTCGCTGGTCATCATCGGCGGCTCGGGCACCGGCAAGTCCGTCACGATCAAGTCCATCCTGGGCATCATCCGTCCGGACGAGGGCACCATCCTGGTGGATGGCGAGGACGTCACCCATCTCCGCGGTGCGGCGCGCGACAAGGTGATGAAGAAGTTCGGCATGCTGTTCCAGGGCGGGGCGCTGTTCGACAGTTTGCCGGTCTGGGAAAATGTCGCCTTCGGCCTGATCCAGGGTCGCGGCATGGCGCGCAAACCCGCCCGCGATATCGCGATCGAAAAGCTGGCCAAGGTCGGCCTGGCCGCCGATGTCGGCGATCTTTTCCCGGTCGAATTGTCGGGCGGCATGCTCAAGCGCGTGGGCCTGGCCCGCGCCATCGCGTCGGATCCGGAGATCATCTTCTTCGACGAGCCCACCACGGGCCTGGACCCGATCATGGCCGACATCATCAACGACCTGATCGTCTCCACGGTGAAGGATGTCGGCGCCACGGCGCTGTCGATCACCCATGACATGATCTCGGCGCGAAAGATTTCCGACAAGATCGCAATGCTCTATGGCGGCAAGATCATCTGGCAGGGCCCGACGGCCGCCATCGACAACAGCGGCAATCCCTATGTCGACCAGTTCATCCATGGCAAGGCCGAAGGCCCCATCAAGATGGCGGTAAAGGCCTGAGCGGCTGGTTCCGAAATTTCCGCATTGCCCGCGCGGCGAAACGCTATGCCGCCGAACTTCCCTATGCCCTGCACGGCATCTATGGCGAGCAGGTCTATTACACCGCCTGCCAGATCCGCACCGCCGTCACGGCGGCGCAACTGAATCGCGACTTCATCGCCCTGGCCTATGCCGGATTCCTGCCCGAGGAGCGCTTCGACCTGATGGCCGAGGAAATGCGCGTGCCGATGACCTATGAAGAGGCCCGTGCCCTGATGGCCCGCCACAAGCCGCTGGAACCGGCGGAATACTGAGGCTTTCCGCCCGTCTTGACCGCTGTGCTAGACTAGAATCATGGCGAAATCCTCCCCCAGCTATGCCTGCCAGGCCTGCGGCGCGACCACGCCCAAATGGTCGGGCAAGTGCGAATCCTGCGGCGGCTGGAACACGATCACGGAAGAGGGCGTCGCCCCCCCGCTGGGCTCGGGCGCCACCCGCCGGGCCAAGGGCCGCAAGATCACGCTGGAAGATCTGAAGACCGAGGACGCGCCGCCCGAGCGCCGTCCCACGGGCATCGCCGAATTCGACCGCGTCACCGGCGGCGGGCTGGTGCCCGGCTCCGCACTTTTGGTTGGCGGCGATCCGGGCATCGGCAAATCGACGATCATTCTTCAGGCGCTGGGCCAGTACGCCAACAATGGTGGTCACGCGATCTATATCTCCGGCGAAGAAGCCATGGCGCAGGTGCGCATGCGCGCCGCCCGCATGGGGCTGGCCGATGCGCCGCTGATGCTGGGCGCCGCCACCTGCGTCGAAGACATTCTCGCGACTTTGGAAGCGGGCAAGCCGCCGGGCATTGTCGCTATCGATTCCATCCAGACCCTGTGGACCGGGGCGCTGGATGCGGCGCCCGGCACCATTGCCCAGGTGCGCACTGCATCCTTCGACCTGGTGCGCTATGCCAAGGCGTCGGGCGCGGCGCTGCTGCTGGTCGGCCATGTGACAAAAGACGGCCAGATCGCCGGCCCCAAGGCGGTCGAGCATCTGGTGGATGCGGTGCTCTATTTCGAGGGCGAGCGCGGCCATCATTTCCGCGTCTTGCGCGCGGTGAAGAACCGTTTCGGCGCCACCGACGAAATCGGCGTGTTCGAGATGACGGGCAAGGGCCTGGCCGAGGTCGCCAATCCTAGCGCGCTGTTCCTGGGTGACCGCAAATCGGTGTCGCCCGGCACGGCGGTATTCGCCGGCCTGGAAGGCACACGCCCCCTGCTGTGCGAAATCCAGGCGCTGGTCTCGCCCACCTCCTACGGCACCCCGCGCCGCGCCGTGGTGGGCTGGGATACCGGGCGGCTGGCGATGATCCTGGCGGTGCTGGATGCCCGCGCCGGGGTTGGAATCGGGGCGTCCGATGTCTATCTGAACGTCGCGGGCGGTTTGAAAATCGGCGAGCCCGCGGCCGATCTGGCGGCCGCCGCCGCGCTGGTTTCATCCTTTGGTGGAGAGCCCTTGCCGCGCGACACGGTGTTTTTCGGCGAGATTTCCCTGTCGGGTGACATCCGCCCGGTGCCGCAAGCCGAGAGCCGGCTGAAGGAGGCCGCCAAGCTGGGCTTCAAGAACGCCTTCGTGCCCGCCGGGACGCGGGCCGAGGTTTCCGGCATGGCGTTAACGGAGATTACCAGCGTCGCCGAATTGCTGAGATTTGCTCCTGAGCCCACACTTAGACGGGAAAAAGCCCCGGGCCGTGGTAAAGTCGAATCATGAGCCTGTCGGTCACCTTCCTCGACTGCCTGATCGTTCTGGTCATCGTCGTGTCGGCGGGCTACGCCGCGTGGCGCGGTTTCCTGTGGGAAACCCTGACCATCTTCGAATGGGTGGCGGCGGCCTTCGCCTGCCTCTATTTCGGCCCCTACCTGATCCCCATGATGCGTTCGCTGGTCAGCCAGCCCTGGCTAGCCTCGGTGCTGGCCTATGCCGTGGTGTTCCTGGCGGTGTTCATCCCGCTGGCCTTCATGAGCCACCGTTTCAGCGAAAGCGTGAAGAACTCGCCCATCGGTCCCCTGGACCGGGCGGCAGGGGTCGCCTTCGGCGTGGTGCGCGGGCTGGTGATCGTGGGACTGGCCTATCTCGCCTTCACCTATTTCGTCCCCATCCGCCAGCAGCCCCGCTGGCTGACCGAGGCGGAACTCCTGCCCATGGTCCAGAGCACCTCCCAGGTGCTGCTGTCGGTGGTGCCGGCTGGCCCCACCGATTACGCATATGTCCCCACCCGTCAGGAGGTGCGACAGGCGCCCGCGCAGCCCTCTGACATGTCTGGCCGCCATGACCCCATGGCAGACCTGATCCGCAGCAATGGCGCTGCTAACCGTGTTTCTCCCGCCACAAGGGAGCCGGTGCAGCAGAAGAGCGCAGCCCCGGCCACGAAATCCTATGGCGCCACCGACCGCCAGGGGCTAGAGAAACTCATAGAGACCGGCGGAAACCGCGCACGATGACGACCGGCCATAGCGATCATATCTGGGACGACGACGCGCTGCACGAGGAGTGCGGCGTGTTCGGCATTTTCGGCCATGCCGATGCCGGCGCGCTGTCGGTGCTGGGCCTGCACGCGCTTCAGCACCGCGGCCAGGAAGCCGCCGGCATCGTCACCTATGACGAGGGCCATTTCATCGCCGAGCGCCATTCCGGCCTGGTGGGCGATGCCTTCGGCCGCAATTCCCAGGCCGCCCGGAACCTGAAGGGCCACTTCGCCATCGGCCACAACCGCTATTCCACCGCCGGCGGCAGCCGCGCCAGCAACATCCAGCCCCTGTTCGCCGACCTCGCGGGCGGCGGACTTGCGATTGCCCATAACGGCAATCTCACCAACGCCCATACCCTGCGCACCGACCTGGTGGCGCAGGGCGCTATCTTCCATTCCACCTCCGACACCGAAACCATCATCCATTTGACCGCGCGCAGCACCAAGGCCCGCATCGTGGACAAGCTGATCGATGCCTTGTGCCAGGTGCAGGGCGCCTATTCGCTGGTGGCGCTGACCTCGAAAAAGCTGATCGGGGTGCGCGATCCCAACGGCGTGCGGCCGCTGGTGATGGGCCAGCTCGACGGCGCCTATATCTTCGCCAGCGAGACCTGCGCCCTGGACATTATCGGCGCCGAATATGTGCGCGACGTGAAGCCGGGCGAGATGGTGGTGGTGGACAAGGATGGCGTCCACACCCATTTCCCCTTCAAGCCGCAGGCGCACCGCTTCTGCGTCTTCGAATACATCTATTTCGCGCGGCCCGACTCCACCCTCGAGGGGCGCAACGTCTATGAGGCGCGCAAGAACATCGGCGCGGTGCTGGCCGAGGAATCCCCGGTGGACGCCGACATGGTGATCCCGGTGCCGGATTCGGGCGTCCCTGCTGCTTTGGGTTTCGCCAATGAAGCGAAGATCCCGTTCGAGCTGGGCATCATCCGCAACCATTATGTCGGCCGCACCTTCATCGAGCCGTCCGATTCCATCCGCCATCTGGGCGTGCGCCTGAAGCACAATCCCAACCGCGCCAAGCTCAAGGGCCAGCGCGTCATCCTGGTGGACGATTCCATCGTGCGTGGCACCACCTCTAAGAAGATCGTGGCGATGGTGCGCGACGCCGGCGCCGCCGAAGTGCACTTCCGGGTGTCCTCGCCGCCCACCACCCATTCCTGCTTCTATGGCGTGGACACGCCCAATACCGACGACCTGCTGGCCCACAAAATGGATGTCGAGCAGATGCGCCGCTTCATCGGCGCCGACAGCCTGGCGTTCATTTCCATGAACGGCCTCTACCGCGCCATGGGCAAGGCGGAACGCAACGCCAAGGCGCCGGCCTTCTGCGACGCCTGCTTTACCGGCGATTATCCCATCGCGCTGACCGACATCAGCGGCGGCACCCGGCAACTCTCGCTGCTGGCGGACGTGGCCTAAGGACATCCCATGACGAAACCTCTGGACGGGCGCATCGCGCTCATCACTGGCGCGTCGCGCGGCATTGGCCGCGCCTCGGCCATCGCGCTGGCTGAGGCCGGGGCGCATGTCATCCTGGTGGCGCGCACCGTGGGCGGGCTGGAAGAAACCGACGACGCCATCCAGAAGGTCGGCGGCAGCGCCACGCTGGTGCCGATGAATTTGCGCGATTTCGACGCCATCGACCGGCTGGGCGCCTCGATCTATGAGCGCTGGGGCAAGCTGGATGCGCTGCTCGGCAATGCCGGGGTGCTGGGCATGCTGACGCCGCTGGCCCAGATCGCGCCCAAGACTTTCCAGGAAGTGATGGAAGTGAATGTCACCGCCAACTGGCGGCTGATCCGTTCGCTGGACGCCTTGCTGCGCCAGTCCGATGCCGGGCGTGTGCTGTTCGTCACCAGCGGCGCGGCGAAAAAGCACACGCCCTATTGGGGCGCCTATGCCGTCAGCAAGGCGGCGCTGGAAATGCTGGCTTTGACCTATGCGGCGGAATGCAGGGATACGAGCGTGAAGGTCAACCTGCTCAATCCCGGACCCATGCGCACCGCCATGCGGGCCAAGGCGATGCCGGGCGAGGACCCCAACAACCTGGTCACGCCCGAGGCGATGACGCCCAAGGTGGTGGAGATGCTGTCGCCCGCCTATGGCCAGAGCGAAGCGGTTGTCGACTTCCGCGGCTAGCTTTTCCTGCCCTTGGGCGCGTAGGGATTCTTGCTGTTGCGCACGCTGAAGCGCAGCGGCGTGCCCTTGAGATTGAAATTCTCCCGAAGGCCGTTCGACAGATAGCGCAAGTACGCTTCGGGCAGGGCGTCGAGCTGGCTGCCGAACAAGGTAAAGCTGGGCGGCCGCGCCTTCCTCTGGGTCATGTAGCGGATGCGCACGCGCCGGCCCGAAATGGCGGGCGTGGCATGGCGCTGCAAGGCGCCTTCCAGGAAGCGGTTCAGGGTTGAGGTCGAAATGCGCGTGTTCCACGCCTTGTCGGCTTCGGTGACGGCGTCGGCCAGACGGTCGATGCCTTCGCCGGTGCGGGCCGAGGTGGCGATCAGCGGCGCGCCCGCGACCTGCGGCAGCAGCCGGTCGAGCTTTTCGCGCATCCGGGAAATGCCGCCCGCCTTGTTCTCCAGCAAATCCCATTTGTTGACCGCAAAGACGATGGCGCGCCCCTCGCGGGCAATCAGGTCGGCGATGGTCAGGTCCTGTTTTTCAAACGGCGCATTGGCGTCGATCATCACGATCACGCAATCGGCGAAACGGATAGCTTCCAGGGTCGAGGCCACCGACATTTCCTCCAGCGTCTCGCCCGCCACCCGCGCCTTCTTGCGCAGGCCCGCCGTGTCGTGCAGCAGCACGTCACGGTCGCCCGCCTTCCAGGGTGCGGTGATGGAATCTCTGGTCAGGCCCGCTTCCGGTCCCACCAGCGAGCGTTCCTCGCCCAGGAGGTGGTTGAACAGGCTGGACTTGCCGACATTGGGCCGTCCCACCAGCGCCAGCCGCAATGGCCGGTCCAGATAGTTGACGGTGATGTCTTCCAGCGGTTCGTCGTCTTCGGAGAACTCGTCTTCTTCTTCTTCGGCTTCGATTTCTTCGCTGTACTCTTCTTCTTCGCCGTCATCCTCTTCTTCGGGGGCGGCCTCCGCCTTCGGCATCAGGTCTTCCAGCGCCGCCACCAGGTCTTCCATGCCCAGATTGTGCTCGGCGGAGATGCGGATGGGATCGCCCAGGCCCAGGCCATAAATCTCGGCGGGAATCTCGACCCGCCCCTCGCACTTGTTGGCCGCCAGGATGACGGGCTTGCCGGACTTGCGCAGGGTCTGGGCGATGATCTGGTCGCCCGCGGTGATGCCGGCCCGGGCATCGATCAGGAACAGCAGCGCCTCGGCTTCCGCGATGGCGGTGATGGTCTGCTGGGTCATGCGGTGGGCGATGCTGCCGGTGGCGGCATCCTCGAAGCCGGCGGTATCGATCAGGGTGAGGGCGATGCCTTCATACTCCGCATCCACCGCCTGGCGGTCGCGGGTGACGCCCGGCGTGTCATGGACAATCGCGGCGGTCCGCCCGGCGAGGCGGTTAAAGAGACGGGACTTCCCGACATTCGGGCGTCCGACGATCGCGAGTTTCAGCGGCATATCGCATCTTACCGCAAAGCGACCAGTTCGGCGGACGCCGTATAGATATACATCGTGCCGTCCGCCACCACCGGCGCGATGGTGGTGCCGCCGGGAATTTCCACCCGGCCAACCAGCTTGCCGTCATAGGGCGACAGCGCCTGGGCATAGCCGTTGGACGAGACCACGATCAGCTTGTCCGACACCAGAACGGGACCGGCCCACAGGATGGCGTCCTTCTTCTTGTCGGCGTCTTCATACTGCGGCATCTGGTGAATCCACTTCACCTTGCCTTCCTTGCGGGTCAGGCAGAGCAGGCGCGCATTGTTGTCCAGCACATAGACATACTCGCCCGCCGCCCAGGGGGTCTGTATGCCGCCGATATCGCGCGACCACATCCGGTCGCCGGTGTTGATGCTGAAGGCCGCCATCAGGCCCGACTGGCTGATGGCATAGACCACGCCGCGGTCGATCACCGGGCGGCCGGCGATATCGTCCAGCTGGGACAGGGCGGTGACATGGCCGGTGCGCGACAGCACATCGCTCCAGCCGACTTGGCCGTTCTGGATGCGCAGTGCGAAAAGCTCGCCCGAGGTATAGGGCGCGATCACGGTTTCGCCCGACACCGCCGCATTGGTGGAAGCCAGGATGCCGGCGGCCTCGGTGATGCCCTGATGGTCCCAGAGCTGGCGGCCATCGGATTCGGCCAGGGCATAGAAATGATTGTCATGGGTGGAGAAGAAAATCCGTCCCGCCGCGACCACCGGCGCGTTGACGATGGGCATGCGCATGTCCTTGCGCCAGATGTCGCGCCCGGTCTTGGCGTCCAGGCAGACCACCACGCCGAAACCGCTGGTGACATAGATCTTGCCATTGGCATAGGCGACGCCGCCGCCCATGCCCTGCGGCGGGTCCACCGTGTTTTTCTTGCCCAGCAGGCCCCAGAAGGTAGGCCAGTCGGTGCCGTCCTTGGGCGCCAGGTTGCGGTCCCAGGCCGGGCGTCCGTCGCTGGCGCGGAAGGCGAAAACATGGGCTTCGGAATCCAGCACATAGATCATGCCGCCCGCCACCACCGGCGAGGAGGTCAGGTCGGAATCGGAATCCGTGCCCTTGCCGGCATCCTGGGTCCAGATTTCCCGCAAGCGTCCCGGCGCGCCCAGATGATACATGGCGTTGGCGGCATAGCCGCCCGGCAGCGGCCATTCGGGATTGCGGTAAGGCGGCGGCAGCACCACCGGGGTCTTGGCCAGTTCCGGGTCGGGCTTCAGCGCCTCATCCAGCGACATCACCGGAATGCGCACGCCGCGCAGGTTGGATTTCTTGCCGCTGGTGGTGAACCAGCTGGTGACTTCATCGGTGACGATGCAGCCCTGCAGCAGCAGGATGCTCGCTGCGACGACCAGGCCAAGGCGAACCGCGCGGGACAGCATCATTGGGGCTTGGCGGGTGCGGTGGCCGGCGCGGCAACCGCCTGTGGCGGCGGGGGGATCACTTCGGGCGGAACGCTGCCATAGGTGACGGCGCCGCCGGTCTTGAGATAATCCGCCATCGCCTTGGCACGGGCCTTAAGCGCGTCGGGCGCTTCGGGATTGACGGCGAGGGCGGCGTATTTCGCCTGCGCCGATTTCAGGTCCATGGCCTTGTAGTCGGCAAAGGCGAGGATCTCGGCCGCATTCTCGCGCCACGGGCTGCCCGGCTTGTCCAGCGGCTTCAGAAGTTCGGTCAGTTCACTGCGCGAGGCGGTTTCGGCCAGCGCCCAGGCGGCGCGCAGCCGCGCCACCGATCCCACCGGGCCGTTGTCGCGGGCGGCAATCTCCTTGTAGAGGTCGATGGCTTCCTTGCGCTGGCCCGCCGCGAACATGGCGCTGGCCTGGCTGAGGCGCGCGATCTCGCCATAGCCCTTGCCCCCGGCAAGATCGACAAAGGCGTTGGCGGCGTCGCGCGGATTGGAGATGCGCTGCGCGGCCACGAACTGGGCGGAGATTTTTTCCCGCTCCTGGCGGTCGTAACGCTGCCACAGCTGCCAGCCGCCGATGCCGACAAACACCAGCACGCCGGCCGCGATGATATAGGTGCCGTAACGCTTCCAGATCTTCTCGGCCCGCTCGCGCCGAACGTCTTCTTCGACTTCGCGGAAAATATCACTCACAGTTCAGAACCTTTTTTCCGCAGGGGTTGGGTGCCCTGGCCGAAGTCATTGAGGCAGCGTGTTAATTAGCCCGCGCGCCGGTTCCGCGCAATGCGCGCAACGGTAAGAATTGACCCGGTTTTGCGGCTTTTACTGGGCTTTTTTCATGGGGTAGACGTTTTCCGCCCCCGGGAAGCGCCGTTCGCGCACGTCCCGCGCATAGGCCTCGACCGCCGCCTCGATCTGGGGTCCCAGATGGGCATATTCGCGCACGAATTTGGCCGGGCTTGGGTTGAGGCCCAGCATGTCTTCCATCACCAGCACCTGGCCGTCGCAGGTCGGGCTGGCGCCGATGCCGATGGTGGGAATCGCGATCTCGCGGGTGATCTTGGCGGCCAGCGGTTCGGCCATGGCTTCCAGCACCAGGGCAAAGGCGCCGGCTTCGGCCACGGCCTTGGCATCGGCTTCCAGCGCCGGCCATTCGGCTTCCGTGCGGCCCTGGGTCTTGAAGCCGCCCAGCACCTGCACATTCTGCGGCGTCATGCCGATATGGGCGATGACCGGAATGCCGCGCTGGGTGAGGTAATGGATGGTGCCTGCCATGCGGGTGCCGCCTTCCAGCTTCACCGCCTGGCAGCCCGTCTCCTTCATGATGCGCGACGCATTGTGGAAGGCTATTTCCGGGGATTCCTCGTAGCTGCCGAACGGCATGTCCACCACCACCAGGGCGCGGCTGGAGCCGCGCATCACCGCCTGGCCGTGCAGGATCATCATTTCGACCGTGACGCCCAGCGTGGTTTCCATCCCATGGATCACCATGCCCAGCGTGTCGCCCACCAAAATCAGGTCCACATGCTGGTCCAGAAGCTTGGCGGTGTGGGCGTGATAGCAGGTGAGGCAGACGATCGGCTTGGCGCCCTTGTGAGCGCGAATGTCCGGCACGGTGATGCGCCGCATTTGGGACTGGGTGGCCATGGAACCGTCTTTCGGGAACGCGGGAGAATATAGCCTACCCGGGAACCGGCGGATAATTGTGGCAGGCCTGCTTGACGCACATGGGTCGGGCTTTATACTTAAGTATATGCTTAACTATCAGCTGGACCAGACGTTTGCCGCCCTGGCCGATCCGACCCGCCGCGCCATGGTCGAACGGCTGGTGACGGGGCCGGCCACGGTCAGCGAACTGGCCGCCCCGCTGCCCATGTCGCTGCCGGCGGTGATGCTGCACCTCAAGGTGCTGGAAAAATCGGGCCTGGTGCAAAGTGAAAAAGCGGGCCGGGTGCGCACCTGCCGCATCGAACCCCGGATGCTGAGCCAGGCTGAAAACTGGGTCGCGGATCGCCGCGCCATGTGGGAGCGCAGCCTCGACCGGCTCGGCGCGCTTTTGGATTCACCGGAGAATGAGACATGACCCGTTCCGTCACCCATGCCAGCTTCACCATCACCCGCCATTGGAAGGCCAGCCCGGCGCGGGTCTTCGCCGCCTTTGCGGACCAGCAGAAAAAGGACCTCTGGTTCGGTGGCGGCGCCGAATGGACGCCGGTCTCGCGCAGTTTCGATTTCCGCGAAGGCGGCAAGGAGCATGCGGCAGGGCGCTGGAAAAGCGGGGTCGTGTCGAAATTCGACTGCATTTATCTGGATATCGTTCCCAACCAACGCATCATCTACAGCTATGTGATGCATCTGGACGACCGCAAGATTTCGGTGTCCCAGCAGGCCATCGAATTGCATGCCGATGGCGAAGGCACAAAATTTGTCCTCACCGAATATGGCGACTATCTCGACGGCTATGACGATGCCGGCAGCCGCGAGCACGGCACGAATTTCCTGATGGACGCGCTGGAAAAGTCGCTGGGCAACTGAAGGACCGCATCATGGACCTGACCGAACGGGCAAAAGACTATTACCGCGCTTTTGAGCGTCATGACCGCGCCTTCATGGAAGACAATCTGCGGGCCGATTTCACCTTCACCAGTCCCTTCGACGATCACATCGACCGCGCCGCCTATTTCAAGCGCTGCTGGCCGGAAAAGCCGCTGCACCAGAGTTTCGATTTTGTCGCGGTGATGCAGGACGGCGACAAGGTGTTCGCCGCCTATGACGCCATCATGCGCCTGCCCAACGCCACCCATCCCGAGGCCCGCTTCCGCAATGCCGAACTGATGACCTTCCAGGACGGCAAGCTGAAATCGGTTGAAGTGTTCTTCGGCGACCCGCCCGGCGGCCTGACGCGGCGCGAATTCGCCGTCCAATCCGGTGCGGCCTGAAACGAAAAAGGCCGGTCGCAAGACCGGCCTTTTTGCATTCTGTACCGAAGCGCCCGGATTATTCGGAGACGACGTCTTCTTCGGCTTCGACCTTGGGGCCGGCGCCTTCCTCGAACAGTTCCTCGGCGGCGACCTTGGCCTCTTCGGCCTCGGTCTTCTCCGTCAGGACGTTCTCGCCGCGCGCCTGGCGCTCGGCTTCGTCTTCGCTGCGGGCGACATTGACGGTGATGTTCACCTTCACTTCGGGGTGCAGCACCACCGGCAGGGTGACCAGGCCGATCGACTTGATCGCCACGCTGATCGTCACCTGGTGGCGGTCCACCTTGAAGCCGGCCTTTTCCATGGCATCGGCGATGTCACGGGGGGTGACCGAACCATAAAGCTGGCCACGATCGCCGGCCTGACGGATCAGGACGAACTTCTGGCCGTCGAGCTTCTGGCCGACCTTCTCCGCTTCGCCCTTTGCCTTGAGGTTGTTGGCTTCCAGATGGGCCTTCTGGGCCTGGAAAAAGTCCCGGTTCGCCTTGGTGGCGCGCAGGGCCTTCTTCTTGGGCAGCAGGAAGTTGCGGGCGAAGCCGTCCTTCACCTTCACTTCATCGCCCATCTGGCCGAGCTTTTCGACGCGTTCGAGCAGGATCACTTGCATGGTGGTTCTCCTACTTCACG
>CANKIV010000045.1 GCA_947482125.1 Alphaproteobacteria bacterium | reverse complement strand
TTGCGGGTGAAGCGCTGAAGCGGCTCGGCCTTGTCCATGCCGATCACGGAATCGTAATCGGCGCAGGCCCCGGCATCGGTCTGATAGGCCGTGCCGCCCGGAAAAATCTGCGCGTCACCAGTCGGGACATGCTGATGCGTGCCCACCACCAGGCTGGCGCGTCCGTCGCAGAAATGGCCCATCGCCATTTTCTCCGATGTCGCTTCGGCATGCACGTCCACCACAATGGCATCGGCGCCTTCACCCAGCGGACAGGCGGAGAGTTCGCGTTCGACCGCCGCGAAGGGATCGTCCAGCGCATCCATGAAGACGCGGCCCATCACATTCACCACCAGGATACTGCCGGCGGGTGTCTGGTACAGGTTGGACCCGCGCCCCGGCGTGCCTTTGGGATAATTGGCGGGACGCAGGATGCGGTCTTCACCTTCGATATAGGTGAGGATTTCCTTCTGGTCGGCCCAGTGATTGCCGGTGGAGATCACGTCGATGCCGATGCCGAAGAATTCTTCCGCGATGGCGCGGGTGAGGCCGAAGCCGCCCGCCGCATTTTCACCATTGGCGATGACGAAATCGAGCTTCAGGGCATCGCGCAGGTGGGGCAGCTGCGCATGCGCCACATCGCGCCCTGGCTTGCCGATAATGTCGCCCAGAAAAAGAATGTTCATCGAAAACGCCGGATACCCTGTTCGGTGAGGACCATGTCGAGGGTCCTATCATGCGCCTCGTGCGGAATCGAGGCGGCTTCCTGTCCGGCATAGGCGATGCCGATGGCCGGAACATTCAACTTGTCCAGGGTGCGGTCGTAAAAGCCGCCGCCATAGCCCAGCCGGTGCCCTTGCGCGTCGAATGCGAGCAGCGGCACCAGCAGCAGGTCAGGCGTCACGCGCGGCCAATGCTCCAGCGGCTCGTGAATGCCATAGGAACCGGGCGCCAGCACTTCGCCGTCCGGCACGCGGTGGAATTCCAGTGGCCGGCCCTTGGCAGTGATACGCGGGAACGCAATGTGACAGCCCAGATCCACCAAACCTTCGAGCAGCGCTGCAGGATCGGCCTCTTCCGGCAGCGCATGATAGGCGCCGACAATCATGCCTTTGCTGATCGGCAAGGCCTCGGCACGGCGCGCAATCTCAGCCGCAAACCCGGCATGAGCCAGCGTCCTGCGCCGTTCGCGTGCCGCCTGCCGAAGTTCGGATTTGGAGAAGGTGGACGGTACCATACTTGCCGTTGGTATTGGATCTCATGGGCCTGCAAGTGCAGGTGGGCGTCGTATGTCCGGAACCACGGCTCCAGCCAGGAACAACTCCCGATGAGTACAATTAAGGCCCCTGGGCATCGCAACCTGACGCGCGAGACAGTGACCGTCCGCCTCTAACTTAGGCGTGCGCAAGCCTTGCTGCAATGTCCTCTAAACGTTTAGCAGCGCTTTCCAGCACATCGGCGGCAGCGCTTTCGGCGGCTTCCGCCCGCAAATGCAGGCTTTTTTTCTCGTCATCGCTGGCGGAACTTGTTCCCAGCTTGCCGCTCATCTCGTGATGTTCGTCGGCAATCAGCAGCGCCGCCATCAGCATCATGCGGGCATCGCCCACCTGTCCGACGGAACCCAGCACTTCGCGCGCCTTGGCATCCACCTGGGCGGCGAGGCCCTTGAGATGCTCCTCCTCGCCCTCATCGCAGGCGATGGTATAGGCACGACCGTTCACCATGACATTGACCAGGGGCATCGCGTCTACCTCGCCAGCGCGGCGCGGATTTCGCCGATGGCGCCGTCCAGCCGGCCTTCCACTTCTTCGGTGAGGCCCGACAAGGCGGAGAGTTCGTCTTCCAGTTCGGCGATGCGCGCCGTGAGCCGCTCGCGTTCGGCTTCCAGTTCGGCGACGCGCTCGGGCAGCTTGGCGGCCTGGTCGAGATTCTCGCCCACCGCGCCGGCGGCGTTTTCGATGCTTTCCAGGGCTGTCCGGAAGCGTGCTTCCGCCAATTTCAGCCGGCTCATCGGGGCCTCATCGCTCAATTCCCGCAAGACCTTAGGCCTTGGGTGGAAATCGGGTCAACCGCGTTGCGTTTCCGGCATGTCCGCGGCCCTTGACGGGGGTGGCGCCCCCTCGCTAAGGCACCCCACCTTTCCGCTGAAAGACCCCATTATGACAGCGCCCGATCAGGCCCAAACCCGCCGCCTCGCCAATGCCATCCGGATCCTGTCCCTGGATGCGGTCGAGACCGCCAAATCGGGCCATCCCGGCCTGCCGCTGGGCATGGCCGACGTGGCCACGGTGCTGTTTTCCCGCTTTCTGAAGTTCAACGCCGCCGAGCCCGGCTGGGCCGACCGCGACCGCTTTGTCCTGTCGGGCGGGCACGGCTCAATGCTCCTCTATTCCCTGCTCTGGCTGACCGGCTATCCCAAGGTCACCATCGAGGACCTCAAGCATTTCCGCAAAGTCGGCAGCCCCACCGCCGGCCATCCCGAGCATGGCGACCTGCCGGGCATCGAAACCACCACCGGTCCCCTGGGCCAGGGCATCGCCAATGCCGTGGGTATGGCGCTGGCCGAACGCCTGCTCAATGCCCGCTTCGGCGATGAACTGGTCAATCACAAGACCTATGTCATCGCCTCCGACGGCGACCTGATGGAAGGCATCAGCCATGAGGCCATCGGCCTGGCCGGGCATCTCAAGCTCTCCAACCTGATCGTCCTGTGGGACCACAACAACATCACCATCGACGGCGCCATATCGCTGTCGGATTCCACCGACCAGGCGATGCGTTTCAAGGCCGCCGGCTGGATCGTGGATTCCTGCGATGGCCATGACGCCGCCGACATCGCCCGGGCGCTCGAGAAGGCGCAAGTGGCGGATGCACCCGTCATGATCGCCTGCCGCACCGTCATCGGCTTCGGCATGCCGGGCCGCCAGGGCACCCAGAAGGCGCATAGCGATGCACCGGGCGCGGAGATCGTGGCGGGCGCGCGCAAGGAGCTGGGCTGGGACTATGAGCCCTTCATCGTGCCGGATGATGTGCTGAACCAGTGGCGCGCCATCGGCAAAAATGGAATCACCGAACACAAGGCGTGGGCCGCGCGCAAAGCCGCCAGCAAGCATGCCAGGGACTTCGACGAGGCCATCAGCGGCGTGATCCCGGCATCGGTCGGCGCCGCGCTGACGGCACTGAAGGAAAAGCTGTCGGCCGAAAAGCCCGCCGCCGGTACCCGCAAGATGTCGGAAAAAGCGCTGGACGTCATCAATGCCGAACTTCAGACCACCATCGGCGGCTCGGCCGACCTGACCCCGTCCAACAACACCAAGACCAAGAACATTGACGGCGTGACGCCGGGCAATTTCGCCGGCCGCTACATCCATTACGGCATCCGCGAACATGGCATGGCGGCGGCGATGAATGGAATCGCGCTGCATGGCGGGCTGATCCCCTATGGCGGCACCTTCATGGTGTTCAGCGATTACTGCCGCCCGTCCATCCGGCTGGCCGCCCTGATGGGCATTCGCGTGGTGTTCGTGATGACCCACGATTCCATCGGCGTGGGCGAAGACGGCCCCACCCATCAGCCGGTCGAACATCTGGCGGCGTTGCGCGCCATTCCGACCTTGCTGACCATGCGTCCCGCCGACGGTGTGGAGACCGCGGAATGCTGGGACCTCGCCTTGCAGAATGATCGCCGCCCCAGCCTGATCGCTTTCTCGCGCCAGGACGTGCCGACTTTGCGCGTCACGCACACCGCCGAAAATCTGTCCGCCAGGGGCGCCTATGAACTGGCGGGGGATGCGGGCGCCAAGGTGACCTTCCTGGCCACCGGCACCGAAGTCAGCCTGGCCATGGAAGCCAAAGCGAAACTCGCCGCCGAAGGCATTGCCTCGCGCGTGGTGTCCATGCCCTGCTGGGCGCTGTTCGAGGAACAGCCGGAAAGCTATCGCAAGCAGATACTGGGTCCGGGCACCGTCAAGGTCGCCATCGAGGCGGGCGCGCGCCAGGGCTGGGACCGCTATATCGGTTCCGAGCTTCTGGAAGGCGGCGGCGCCTTTGTCGGCATGAACAGCTTCGGCGCCAGCGGTCCCTACAAGGATGTCTATGCCAAGTTCGGCATTACCGCCGACGCCGCCGTCACCGCGGCGAAGAAACTGCTCAAGATTTAGTTCAGGAGATAAAAATGGCGCTGCGTGTTGCAATCAACGGCTTCGGCCGCATCGGCCGGCTGGTTCTGCGGGCCATCGTGGAATCGGGCCGCCGCGACATCGAAGTCGTGGCCGTCAACGATCTGGGTCCGGTGGACACCAATGCCCATCTGCTGCGCTATGACAGCGTGCATGGCCGTTTCCCGGCCCAGGTGAGCGTGGACGGGGAATACATGATCGCCGCCGGTCACAAGATCAAAGTCACCGCCATCAAGAATCCCGCCGAGCTGCCGCACAAGGAACTGGGCGTGGACATCGCCCTGGAATGCACCGGCATCTTCACCTCCAAGGACAAGGCCGTGGCGCATCTGACGGCCGGCGCCAAGCGCGTGCTGGTGTCGGCGCCGTGCGACAGCGCCGATCTGACCGTGGTCTATGGCGTCAATCACGACAAGCTGACCAAAGACCATCTGGTTGTTTCCAACGCCTCCTGCACCACCAACTGCCTGGTGCCGGTGGCCAAGGTGCTGAATGACACGGTCGGCATCGAGCGCGGCATGATGACCACCATCCACAGCTACACCAACGACCAGCCCTCGCTGGACCAGATGCACAAGGACCTGTACCGCGCCCGCGCCGCCGCGCTGTCGATGATCCCGACCTCGACCGGCGCCGCCAAGGCCGTCGGCCTGGTGCTTCCCGAGTTGAAGGGCAAGCTGGACGGCATGTCGGTGCGGGTGCCGACCCCCAACGTCTCGCTGGTGGACCTCAAGTTCATCGCCAAGCGCGCCACCAGCGTGTCGGAGATCAACGACGCCATCAAGGGCGCCGCGATGGGCTCGCTGAAAGGCATCCTGGAAGTGGTGCATGAGAAGCTGGTGTCGGTGGACTTCAACCACAATCCCGCTTCCTCCAGCTTCGCGCTGGACCAGACCAAGGTGATGGACGGAACCTTCGTGTCGATCATGACCTGGTATGACAATGAATGGGGCTTCTCCAACCGCATGGCCGACACCGCCGTGGCGATGGGAAAATTGATCTGACGATGGCTTTCCGCACGCTCGACGACCTGCAAGTGAAGGGCAAGCGCGTATTGGTGCGCGCCGACCTCAATGTGCCGGTCGCAGGCGGCAAGGTCACCGACGCCACCCGGATTGAACGCCAGGCCCCGACCATCAGGGAACTGGCTGAGGCCGGTGCCAAGGTGATCGTGCTGAGCCATTTTGACCGGCCCAAGGGCAAGGTGGTGCCATCCATGTCGTTGAGGATCCTGGTGGAGCCGCTGTCTGAGGCCGTGGGCCGCAAGGTCGCTTTCGCGGCAGACTGTATTGGCCCCAAGGCCGAAGCCGCCGTCGCCGCCCTGAAGGATGGCGGGGTGCTGCTGCTGGAGAACACCCGCTTCCACAAGGGCGAGGAAGACAACGACGACGCCATGGCCAAAGAGCTGGCGGCGCTGGGCGACATCTTCGTCAACGACGCCTTTTCCGCCGCGCACCGCGCCCATGCCTCCACCGATGGCGTGGCGCGGCTGCTGCCCAATGCCGCCGGCCGCTCGATGCAGGCCGAGCTCACCCATCTGCAAAAAGCGCTGGGCAATCCCGAACGGCCCCTGCTGGCGGTGGTGGGCGGGGCGAAGGTTTCGACCAAGATCGCGCTGCTGGAAAATCTGGTTGGCCGAGTCGAAGTGCTGGTGATCGGCGGCGCCATGGCCAACACCTTTCTGGCCGCCGAAGGCATCAATGTCGGCAAGTCGCTTTACGAGCCGGACCATCTGGAAACCGCGCGCAAGATCATCCATGCCGCCAATGAAAGCGGCGCGGTCATCCTGCTGCCGGTGGATGTCGTGGTCGCAAAGGAATTCAAGGCCGGCGCGGCCCATCGCACCGTGGGCGTGCACGAAATCGCCGACGACGAAATGGTGCTGGATGTCGGCCCCGCCAGCATCCGGGAATTCGAGACCCGCCTGATCGGCACCCGCACGCTGGTGTGGAACGGCCCGTTCGGCGCCTTTGAAACCGCCCCTTTTGATGCGGGCACGGTTGCGGCGGCCAAGGCCGTGGCCAAGGCGACTAGGGCGGGCGATCTGCTCTCGGTGGCGGGCGGCGGCGACACCGTGGCGGCGCTGGCCCATGCCGGTGTCGAACAGGATTTTACCTATGTCTCCACCGCCGGTGGGGCGTTTCTGGAATGGCTGGAAGGCAAGCAATTGCCGGGCGTGGAAGCCCTGACTTCGAAGTGAGGACGTGATGAATCTGGACGAATTGAATTCGATCGCCAAAAAGATGGTGGCGCCCGGCAAGGGCATCCTGGCCGCCGATGAATCCACCGGCACCATCCAGAAGCGCTTCGACAAGATCGGCGTCGCCAACAACGAAGACAATCGCCGCGACTATCGCGAGATGCTGTTCCGCACCGACACGGCCATGAAGAGCCATATCGGCGGCGTCATCCTGTTCGACGAGACCATCCGCCAGAAGGCCAAGGACGGCACGCCGCTGGTCAAGCTGATTGAAGGTGCCGGCAGCATTCCCGGCATCAAGGTGGACGCCGGCGCCAAGCCGCTGGCCGGATCGCCCGGCGAGACCGTCACCGAAGGGCTGGACGGCCTGCGCGAGCGCCTGAAGGACTATCACAAGCTGGGCGCGCGCTTCGCCAAGTGGCGGGCGGTGATCGATATCGGCAAGGATATTCCCTCCTACAACTGCATCAACGCCAACGCCCATGCCCTGGCCCGCTATGCCGCGCTGTGCCAGGAGAACGGCATCGTCCCCATCGTCGAGCCGGAAGTGCTGATGGACGGCGACCATGACATCGCGCGCTGCGAGGAGGTCACGGTCTGGACCTTGAAGGAAGTGTTCCAGGAACTGTTCTACGCCAATGTGGCGCTGGAAGGCATGATCCTGAAGCCCAACATGATCGTGCCGGGCATGAAATGCGCCAAGCAGAACAGCGCCGACGACGTGGCCCGCGCCACCATCCGCGTTCTGAAACAGTGCGTGCCTTCGGCGGTGCCCGGCATCGCCTTCCTGTCGGGCGGCCAGTCGGACGAAGACGCCACCGCGCATCTGTCCGCCATGAACGCCATTGGCGGGCTGCCCTGGGCGCTGACATTCAGTTACGGCCGCGCCCTGCAGGCCGCGCCGCAGAAGGCATGGTCCGGCAAGGCGGAAAATGTCGCCGCCGGACAGAAGGCCTTTGCCCACCGCGCCCTGATGAACAGTCTTGCCGCCACCGGCAAATGGACCAAGACGGCCGAAACCGCGTGAGCGACTGCCGGCTGTACCTGATTTCGCCGCCGCGCATCGCGCCGAATGACTTTGCGCAAGTTCTGAAGGGCGCGCTGACGGGCGGCGATGTCGCCAGCTTCCAGTTGCGCCTGAAGAATGTCAGCGACGACGAAATCCGCCGCGCCACAGACATTCTGCGCCCCATTGTGCAGGCGCATGGCGCCGCCTTCATCCTCAACGACCGGCCCGATCTGGCCGCCGAACTGGGCTGCGACGGTGTTCATGTCGGGCAGGAGGACGCCTCCTATGCCGAGGCCCGCAAGCTGTTGCCCAATGGCATTGTCGGCGTGACCTGTCATGACAGCCGCCATCTCGCCATGGATGCGGGCGAAGCGGGCGCCGATTACGTCGCCTTTGGCGCCTTCTTTCCCACCCAGACCAAGGAGCCCAAGACCCACGCGGACATTGAGCTGCTGCGGTGGTGGGGCGAGATGATGGTGGTGCCCTGCGTCGCCATCGGCGGCATCACGGTCGAGAATGCGCCGGCGCTGGTGGAAGCGGGCGCCGATTTCCTCGCCGTATCGTCCGGGGTCTGGGACCATGCGCAAGGCCCGGAAACCGCCGTGCGCGAATTCAACGCACTGTTTGAACAGGTCCGGCTGGCCGAAAAGGCCAAAAAGGCCTGAGGCTGGAAATACCCCGTCCGGCCTGCTATCACCCGCCCGCTCTTTGAACCTGTAACCCGTCTCCACCGCGCCCGAAGGACGCGAAGCATTATGGCCAAGATTTCCGGCAATGAAGTGCGTCCCGGCACCATGATCGAGCATCAGGGCCGCTTGTGGATGGCGGTGAAGAGCCAGTCGGTGAAGCCCGGCAAGGGCGGCGCCTACAACCAGGTCGAACTCAAGGACATCGAATCCGGCACCAAGCTGAATGAGCGCTTCCGCTCTTCGGAAATGGTGGAGGAAATCCATCTCGACAAGAAGGATTTCCAGTTCCTTTACGCCAGCGGCGACATGCTCACCTTCATGGACATGGAGAATTACGAGCAGATCGAGCTGGCGCGCGATTTCGTCGGCGACCAGGCCGACTTCCTGCAGGACGGGATGAAGACCCTGGTGCAGATGTATGAAAGCAAGCCTATCGGCATCAAGCTGCCGCCCCAGGTGACCTTGACGATTGCCGAAGCCGACCCGGTTCTGAAGGGCGGCACCGCCGCGCCGTCCTTCAAGACGGCGGTGCTGGAGAACGGGCTGAAGATCCAGGTGCCGCCCTTCATCTCGGCGGGCGAGAAGATCATCGTCTCGACCGAAGACGGCAGCTATGTCCGCAGGGCGGACTGATCATGGCATTTTCCTCACCCGCCCTGAACGTGATGGTCGCCGCCGCCCGCAAGGCCGGACGCCCCCTGATCCGCGACTTCAATGAACTGGAAAACCTGCAGATCTCGATGAAGGGTCCGGCCGATTTCGTCACCAGCGCCGACAAGCGCACCGAGAAAATCCTGATCGACGAACTGACCAAGGCCCGTCCCGGCTATGGCTTCCTGGGCGAGGAAGGTGGCGTGCTGAAAGGCGCCGACGCCACCCATCGCTTCATCATCGATCCCATCGACGGCACCACCAACTTCATGCACGGCATTCCGCACTTCGCCATCTCCATCGCGCTGGAACGCGAAGGCCAGCTGGTGGCGGGCCTGGTCTACAATCCGGTCACCGATGACATGTTCACCGCCGAGAAGGGCCATGGCGCCTACCTCAACAACAAGCGCTTGCGCGTCGCCGCCCGCAAGGAACTCGCCCCCAGCGTGATCGCCACCGGCCTTCCCTTCCTGGGAAAAGACGGCCATGCCCGCGCCGCCGCCGAGATGGCCGAAGTGATGAATGTGACGGCGGGCATCCGCCGCTTCGGCGCCGCCTCGCTCGATCTGGCCTGGGTCGCGGCCGGCCGCTTCGACGGCTTCTGGGAGCACTCCCTTCAGGCCTGGGACATCGCGGCGGGCATCGTGCTGGTGCGCGAGGCCGGGGGCATGGTCACCGACCTGCGCGGCGGGGCCGAGATGCTGGCCCAGGGCACGGTGCTGGCTGCCAACGAGAACCTGCACCCGCAATTGCTCAAGCTGTTCAAAACAATCAAAAGCTAGCGGATTTTTCCCGGAGCATTTTCCAGCACCACATCCGTGACCTTGGCGGTCAGCGGCGTGGCAGGAAGGTGCGAGGTAAAGCCGATCCCGACATAAAAGGGTCCGCTGGTCTTGAACGGCACTGGGGCGCCTTCAGGATGAATGGGCTCGCCCTGCCAGCTGACCCAGAGCTGGAAGGCATCGCCTTTTTTCTCGATGCCGAAACGGGTGGGATGGATGGCCTGCTGTCCCTTTTCCATCGTGCCGGGCGCGGGCTGGCGCGCTGAGCGGTGGGAGATATCGGTCATCAGGCCGGTCTTCTCGCCCCGCCAGGCGATATGGACCATGCCGTTGCCATGCTGGGCCGCCACGATCTCACGGGAATCGTCGTCCAGGCTGTCGCGGATCACCAGCGCCACCTTGCGGTCATGGAAGTCGTCCATGCTGGACCACTGCACGCTGGCGGCCAGCGAGACATCGCCGCTCATCTTCTTCCAGAGATAGTGAAATTCGTCGCGCTGGTACCAGATGTTATAGCCGGCCGCGCTGATGGTGTAGGTCTTGCTGGCAGGATCATAGCTGGCGGTGCTGGGCACCAGCGGCCCGCCGACATCGCTGCTGTTCTCAAATTGACCCACCGGCTTGCCGAAGGTGACGGAGGCGCGGTGGAAGTCCGCGGGCGGCGCGACCTGGCGGTGGGTGGGCGACTGCGGCAGGGCCCAGTCCGGCACCTCGATGCCGGGCGGCGACGGCGGCGGGATCAGGGACGACTGGCCCGACGCCGGTGAGACTGACAACACGGCCAAAGCAGCCAAGAGACACGTGCGCATAAAGCCCTCCCATTTTTTGTCAGCGTGACGCCAAAAACGGGCAAGCGCAAACGGACAAAAAATCAGAACTCGATAACCGTGCGGATGCTTTCGCCCGAATGCATCAGGTCGAAGGCCTCGTTGATGCGCTCCAGCGGCAGCTTGTGGGTGATCAGGGGATCGATGGAGATCTTGCCGTCCATGTACCAGTCCACGATCTGCGGCACCTGGGTGCGGCCGCGCACGCCGCCAAAGGCGGTGCCCTTCCACACCCGGCCGGTCACCAGCTGGAAGGGCCGGGTCTTGATCTCCTGCCCCGAACCGGCGACGCCGATGATGATGCTTTCGCCCCAGCCGCGATGGGTGCATTCCAGCGCCTGGCGCATCAGGTCGACATTGCCGACGCATTCGAAGGAATAGTCGGCGCCGCCCTTGGTCAGTTCGACCAGATGAGGCACCAGATCGCCCTTGATGTCCTTCGGATTCACAAAATGCGTCATGCCGAACTGGCGGGCCAGCGCCTCGCGCGCCGGATTGATGTCCACACCCACGATCATGTCAGCGCCCGCCATGCGCGCGCCTTGCAGCACGTTGAGCCCGATGCCGCCCAGCCCGAACACCACCACGTTCGAGCCCGGCTCGACCTTGGCGGTGTTGATCACCGCCCCGATGCCGGTGGTGACGCCGCAGCCGATGTAGCAGACCTTGTCGAAGGGGGCGTCGGAGCGGATTTTCGCCAGCGCGATTTCCGGCAGCACGGTATGATTGGCGAAGGTGGAGCAGCCCATATAGTGATGGATCTTCTGTCCGCCGATCGAGAAACGCGAGGTGCCGTCCGGCATCACGCCCTGGCCCTGGGTGGCGCGGATCGAGGTGCAGAGGTTGGTCTTGTGCGAGGTGCAGCTTTTGCACTGGCGGCATTCGGGTGTGTAGAGCGGAATGACATGGTCGCCCTTTTTCAGGCTGGTCACGCCAGGGCCGATATCGACCACCACCCCCGCCCCCTCATGGCCGAAGATCGCCGGGAACAGGCCT
The DNA here is from genome assembly GCA_947482125.1 of Alphaproteobacteria bacterium. Classification (GTDB taxonomy): domain Bacteria; phylum Pseudomonadota; class Alphaproteobacteria; order Micropepsales; family Micropepsaceae; genus Rhizomicrobium. The sequence goes on along the minus strand of CANKIV010000045.1, from coordinate 2,112 downwards.
TCGGGGTCCGCCCCGGAGCGGGTGAATTCGTCTGTGTGGCAGACGCCGGTGGCCTTGATCTCGACCAGCACCTCCCCGGCCTTGGGGCCTTCCAGGTCCACGGTTTCGATCACCAGGGGCTTTCCGGCTCCATAGGCGACGGCGGCTCTTGTTTTCATTGCGGAAAGCTCCGGTAGAATCGTCCGGAATGTGCGGCATTTTGGTAATGGTTGCAAAGTGTTAGATTACAGCTAGGCTGCGTTTGGGCACCTTTCCTGAGCTGTCGACGTCATGCGTTCCTTGTCCCTTCTGGGCCTCTCGGCTGGTCTTTGGCTTGCGTCCCTTGGCGCGGGCGCGGCGCAGGGCGTCGACACCGGCCTGGAAGTGCGGGTCAATCCCATCGCCACCGGACGCAGCACCGTCCTTCTGTATCCCGGCGGGCAATATTCCCGCGTCGTGCCCCAGCTTCTGGTTCCCGGCACGCGCGGCCGCTTCTCGGTCAATCCGCCGGCCACCCCCCGTGCCCCGCGCGCCGCGCCCCCGGTCCGCATGGCCAGCGCCGCCCCACCGCCTCCGCCGCCACCCCGGGCGCAGCCCGCCCCCACGCCCACCGGCGTCAATCCCTTCGTGGCCCAGCCCAACCTCTCCAATGTGTTCACCCAGCCGGCGCGTCCCGCGCCCGCGCCCAAGGCGGCGCCGACGCCTTCCGACAATGCCGGCCTGACCAAGCGCAGCGTGATCCTGTTCGCCAAGGAAGCGTCGGAACCGGCGGAAGGCGCGCTGGGCGCCATCAAATTCCTGGCCGTCGATCTCAACAGCGCCATGACCCGGCCCTCCAGCCGGGTCGAGCTGCAGGCCTTTGGCGGCGGCAAGGGCGACAAGGGCTCGGACGCACGCCGCCTGTCGCTCAAGCGGGCGCTCGCCATCCGCCAGGTCCTGATCAATGACGGCGTCTCGCCCGACCGCATCGATGTGCGGGCGATGGGCGGCGCCGATGATTCCGGGCCGGCCGACCGTGTCGACGTCTACGTCCGGGCCTGATCGATTTTTCCCGAAATCTGTCCGATTTGTTACTGCGGCAATGCAATCGGGCGTGCGAGTCGTTCGCGCTTTGGATATGGGCGCCAGGCCGGTTAGAAGAACCCATGATGCGAACTTCGCCAATGCGCTTTGCTTTTCTTGCCGCACTCCTCGTCTGCTTCAGCGTCCAAAGCGCGGCGGCGAAAGAGAACAAGACCATCACCACCGCAGGCACCGGCATCGCCATCGCCCTGCCGGTGGTCGCGGCGGGCATCACCGCCTATAAAAGGGACTGGACCGGCACGGCGGAACTGCTGGCCACCACGGTCGCCACCGTGGGCACCGCCTATGCCCTCAAGCAGATCATCCGCGAACGGCGCCCCGACGGCAGCGATTATCAATCCTTCCCCTCGGACACCACGGCCCTGGGAGCCTCCGGATCGTCATTCCTGTTCCGGCGCTATGGCTGGGAGTATGGCCTGCCGGCCTTCGCCGCCAGCCAGTTCGTCTCCTACAGCCGCGTCCAGGCCGACAAGCATCACTGGTACGATACGCTGGCCAGTTCGGCGATCGCCTTCGGCTATGCCTCGCTTCTCACCACGCGTTTCCAGAAACGCTACAATGTCTATTCCGAGATCCAGCCCGGCCCCGATGGCGCCGTGTTCCGCCTGGCTTACAAATTCTAGCTTGAGACCGGCACCGTTACGTCCGTGAACTTGTTCACCTGACGCAGCGGCGGAAACAGCTTCATCCACAATCCCACCACCAGCAGGGTGCCGACGCCGCCCGCCACCACGGCGGGCACGGTACCCAGCAGCGCGGCGGTGGTACCGGATTCAAACTCGCCCAGCTCGTTCGACGCACCGATGAACAGCATGGAAACGCTGGAGACGCGCCCGCGCATGGTGTCGGGGGTGGAAAGCTGGATCAGCGAGGAACGGATATTGACGCTGACCATGTCGGACGCCCCCAGCACAAACAGCGCCCCCAAAGACAACCAGAACCAGCTGGAAAGTCCGAACACGATGGTGGCGATGCCGAACACCGCCACCGAGGCGAACATCTTGGGGCCAACGCGGTTCCTGATCGGCCAGTGGGTGAGATAGAAGGCCA